>JAKAUH010000638.1:1885-21861 GCA_021818605.1 Planctomycetota bacterium | reverse complement strand
TCCGATCTGAACCTGTACATCCGGCTGCCGACCGGCAGCATCCGCAACGGTCAAGGAGTCGCCAGCCTTTCGCCGGACATTGAGTTCTGGACCAATCCGATCCCTCACTGGGTCATCCGCGGGGCGGCCGGCGTGACCATCCCGACCAACGAGACGGCGGCGCGGGTGCCCTACCTGGATCTTTCCCCGTTCAGCGGCTTCAACACCACGCCCGGGCCATTCAGCTCATTCGACGCCCGGCTGGCGATCGGCAAGTATCTCACGCCGCCCGATGCCCGAATCTTTCCCAACTTCGTCGCGTATGTTTCGTCGAACTTCCACACCGAGATCAGTGGCGGAAACGCCACATTTCTCAGCCTCACGCCGGGCGTCCGTTTCGGACTCGGCAACCGCTGGTACTTCCTCGGGGGGCTGGATGTCCCGGTGGTCGGTCCGTTGCCCTTCCACGCCGAGGCCATCTTTCTGATCATGAAGAATTATTGAATGCAGGTCGACTTGCGAGCCACGCGAAGGTCTGAGCCAACGGCCGAGGTCAGGCGAAAGGCAAACCTTCTAACAGCCGCGAGCAAGCCCTTCGTCGAGCCGGCGCCCACTCCAGGCGAGCGAGGGTTGTAGAATCGTTCAAGCCGTCGATCTCGGCAGCCGATAACTAGGATCAATCACGGCGGCCCGCTTCCGGGCCGGGGGCGATGGAGTTCGCCCCAACGTTGAACCACCCCGTGAAGGGGTTAATAACTCCTACCAGAAGGGCAGCAATGCCCTTCCGGTAGGAGTTTTTTGTTGCGCGCGGCGCGGGTCGTGGCTCTGATCGGGCGTTGGTCTCAGATTGGGATCGGATCGGATCGGATCGGCTCAAACCGGGAGGCGATGATGGGCGATGTGACGAACCGGCCGGCACGGGCTGCGACGCGGCGCCTGGCGGGCTGGCGATCTCGGTGGATTGTGCTTCTCAGCCTGGCCTGGAGTCTGGGTGGGACCTCGCTGGTACGAGCACAATCGCCCGAGGACACGACCGCGGAGGAAAGTCCGCGGATGCTGGCCGAGCTGATCGAGCCGACCGAGGAATTTGATCCGAATCCTGCCTACCGGCTTCCATGGCTCGACCTGATCGGTCAGTCCACACTCGGCCCGCTGCGCCCCGAACGCTGGCGGCCGCTCGGCCTGGGCAACTTCTTCGAGGGCTGGGACGAGCCCTATGCCCCGGCACCTGACCTTGCGGGCGAAGGTTCCCCTCGGCAGACATGGATCAACGACGCCGACGGGGCGTTCTATCGACTGTTCGTCTTCTCGTTCAGTTACCAGTACGGGCTGCCCCACAACGGCACCGCCTATGCCGGCGACTATTTCCTGTTCACGCCGTTCAGCCGTCGGTTCGAGGTGGGCTGGTACTTCCCCTTCGTCCAGTCCAACCCCAACCTGCTGAATTCGCACGCCGCCAGCTACGCCACCAATGTCGGCGACCTGACGATTCAACCTCGGATTCTCCTCGCCGAGGATCGGCGCTACGCGGTCACGACGAACCTGTTCGTCCGGCTGCCCACTGGCAGCATCGCCAACGGAAATGGCGTCGCCAGCCTCTCGCCGGACCTGGAATTCTGGGTGAACCCCGACGGTGGCCGCTGGGTGGTCCGCGGAGCGGCCGGCGTGACGGTGCCGACCAACGTGACGAGGGATCGGATTCCCTACCTGTCCCTCGCGGAATTCAGCGGTATCAATGGGACGCCCAGTACGTTCACCTCGTTCGACGGCCGCCTGGCGGTCGGTCATTACATCACGGATCCCGACGCTCCTGTTTTCAAGGATCTCGTCTGGGACGTGGTGGCGAACTTTCACACGGCATTGAGCGGGGGCAACATGACGTACTTCAGCCTCACGCCGGGGTTCCGCTTTGGAATCGGCAACAACTGGTACGTCCTCGGCGGCATCGAGGTCCCGCTGGTCGGCCCGTTGCCCTTCCAGACTCAGTCGATCTTCCAGCTCATCAAGAACTTTTGAACATTCGAGACGCCCCGCGGCGATCGGGCCACGCGTTCGTGGTACAATCGATCGAACCGGCGACAAGCGGTCAGTTCCGGCGGCCGGTCACGAGGAGGCACCCGATCATGTCGACGCTCCCATGCCCGCGGCGGCCGCGCGAGATCGACTATCCGACTTCCGATGGAAAGCCCATGGCGGAGACCGATCTCCACCGGAATGAGATGACCGACGTCATCCACCAGCTCGAGGATTTCTATGCTGATCGGCCCCAGGTATATGTCTCGGGCAACATCCTGCTGTACTACGAGGAAGGCAACCCGCGCAGGCACGTATCGCCCGACGCCCTGGTGGCCCTCGACGTCCCGAAGCGGCCGCCTCGCCTGTATTACCAGGTGTGGAAGGAGGGGAAAGCCCCCGAACTGGTGATGGAAATCACCTCGAAGACGACCCGTCGCGAGGATCTGAAGACCAAGTTCGCGATCTACCGTGACATCCTGCGGGTCTCTGAGTACATCCTGTTCGACCCGAAATCCGAGTACCTCATCCCGTCGCTCCAGGGGTTTCGCCTGATGGGCGGAGACTATGCTCCCATCGAGCTGGAGGACGGCCGGCTGCCAAGCCAGGTTCTCGGGCTGCACCTGGAGCGCTCGGGCACCTCGCTGCGGTTCTACGACCCGGCGCTCGGGGTCCGGCTGCCGACGCGGCTGGAGCGGCAGCGGCTCGCCGAGCGAAGTGCCGAGCGCGCTCAGCGCCTTGCGGAGGACGCTGAACGGCATGCGGCGAGTATCCAGCGGACCGTCGAGGAAGTGCGTCTCCTTGCCGAGGAGGCGAACCGACGGGCCAGGGACGCCGAGACCGAGCTTCGCCGTGTCGCCGAGGAGAACGAGCGCCTCCGCCGCGAGATCGAGGCCCTTCGGGCGAAAGGTTGAGCCCCGTTGATCACGAGGCCCTCATCATGAGCCGACTCATCCGTGTCGCCGTCGTGCAGGCGGCGCCCGTCGCCTTCGACCGCGAGCGGACGATCGAGAAGGTCCGCACCCTGGCCGTCGAGGCGGCCGGCTCGGGCTTGCAGCTCATCGTCTTTCCCGAGGCGTTCGTCTCGGGCTATCCGCGCGGGCTGGACTTCGGCGTGAAGGTCGGTTCGCGCACGCCCGAGGGCCGCGAGCTGTTCCGCCGCTACTTCGAAAGCGCGGTCGACGTCCCCGGCCCGGCGGTCGACTTGCTGGGCGCCGCGGCGCGCGAGGCGAACGCATTTCTCGTCATCGGCGTCATCGAGCGATCCGGCGGTACGCTGTATTGCAGTGTGCTGTTCTTCGACCCTGCGGGCGCACTGCTTGGCAAGCATCGCAAGCTGATGCCGACGGCCGCCGAGCGCCTGATCTGGGGCCAGGGGGACGGCTCGACCATGCCCGTCTTCGACACCCCGGTCGGCCGCGCGGGCGCGGTGATGTGCGGGGAAAACTACATGCCGATGCTGCGGATGCACATGTACGCCCGCGGCATCGAGGTGTACTGTGCCCCCACGGCTGACGACCGCGAGACCTGGCTCTCCACCATGCGGCACATCGCGCTCGAAGGGCGGTGCTTCGTCCTGGGGTGCAACCAGTACGCGCGGCGGTCGGATTATCCCGCGGACTATCCGGCGATTCAGGGAGATGACCCGTCGACCGTGATGTCGCGCGGGGGGAGCTGCATCGTCGACCCGCTGGGCCGGGTGCTGGCCGGTCCGGCGTTCGACGGCCCCGCCATCCTCGAGGCCGAGCTCGACCTCAACGAGATCGCGCGAGGGAAGTTCGACCTCGACGTCGCCGGCCATTACGCGCGGCCGGACGTCTTCCGCCTCATGGTCAACGAGGCGGCGACACCGGCCGTCGTGCGCGGGTCGCACGACGCCGAATGGAAGTAGGTCGGCCATTGCTGCCGGACGCGGGTCCGAATCCGCCCGATAACGCCCGATACCGCGTCGGGCAAGACTGCCCAACCGACCTCGCAGTCCGGCCGGATCGGCTCAGTACTGATCGCTCGAGACGACCTCGCCGCCCGCTCGGGTGATGAGCGCCTTGAGCACGATCGGATGGATCGTCCGCTTGATGAAGTGGACGGAGCCATCCGCGAACAGAGTGATGAATCCGCCGGGGTGTTTCGAGAAGACGCCGAAGAGCGTTTGCCGGTCGCCGGCTGCGGCCGGGTCGAACTCGATGTCGTCCGGCCTGGTCCAGGGGACGGCGTTCTTCGCCTCAATGACGAGAATCGTGTTACTGGTGCCGTCGAAGACCTGTGCCATCTGGGTCCTCTTGCCCGGCTCGAACATCGTGCCCGGTCCCTGGAAAACCTGGTACGTGGTCATCCCCGGCCCGGTTGGCGTCCAGCTCGGACAGAGGTAGGTCCTGGGCATCTCCTTGAGGAGCGCCTTGTTGTGCGGGCTGTCCCACGGCTCATCCAGCTTGAATTCGTTGTAGAGCGCCTGCTGCTCGATGTAGGGCAGAATCGCCACCCGCCAGCTCAGCAGCGGCTTGCCGTTCTTGTCGGTGATTGCCGGCCGGGGCAAGGCGCCGGTGGCGCTGGCGTGGTTGTGCATCGCCAGGCCAATCTGCTTGAGGTTGTTCGTGCACTGCGCTCGCCGAGCGGCCTCACGAGCGGCCTGCACCGCGGGTAGCAAAAGCGCGACGGCGACCGCGGTGCTTGCCGGCGAGCCGACACCGGGTATCGCCCCGCGGCCCACGAGGCTGATCCCTTGATCGTCGACCGCCAGCGCCGTGGTGGCCGGAAAGAGCCGGCTTCGCAGCTCATCGGCGGTGGGGACCTGGTCAGGGTCGATATGCAGCGTGGGACCCACTGGCTTGCCCGCCTTGCGTCGTTCCTGCCCGATCGCCGCGTTGATCTGCGGGACGACCATCGGGATCATGGCGATCGCTCCCGGTAGACTGTCGCGCGGGTCGCTCACGTACAGCAGGATCATCCCGCGCGGCAGGCGCCGTGCCACCGGGGCAAACACGCCCGTGGGCTTCCAGACGCCGTCGGGAGCTTTGGGCTGCATGGCCTTGCGCGCGGCGGCCGTGGTGCTGCCGATCCCCAGCCGGTCAGCGCTCAGCAGGATCGTCGGCTGGAGCGACGCCAGCGGGCCGGGCGGCAGCGTGCCGGCCGGGAAGTTCAGCACGTAACCATGCTGCTGGCCCGCGGCCCTGGTGAACTCGATCGCCGGCGCGTTGCCGCCGCGCGCGGCCTGCTGCTGCCGGATCAGGTCGTTCGCGTGGCCGATCAGCGTGTCGAGGGATTTCGCCAGCGCGGCCTCGTCATGCACCTCGAAGGTCAGCGTGAGGCCGTTGAAGAGGCTGAACATCGCCATCATCGGATTGGCCATCAGGCCCGCGGGCATGTCCATGTAGAAACTGGCCTTCGGACCGATCCGCGCCAGGATATCGTTGCGGTGTTTCACGCCGAGCTGCTGCTCGACCGCCCCCTCGATCGCAGGGATCTGGTCAGCCATCTCGGGCCTCTGGGCCTTGACGATCTCGAGGACCGTGTCGTAAGTCTTCGCCAGGTCGATCGAGACCACGGTGAACCCCGTCAGCTCGGGCGGGATGGGCGGCAGGGAGTCGACCGTGAACGCCGGCTGATCGAAGAGCGCCAGGATGCCGCGCCGCGGCGACGGCGCGACGGCGCGGATCACCGAGCGGAGCGCGTCATCCTGGAAGCCCCAGACCATCTCGAGCCGCTTGATCCCGTCGAGACCGAGCTTCACCGCGTCGGGTGGCATGGGAGGTAACGCCGTCATGTCGATGAAGCCGATCAGGGCGGGTTGGAACCCGTCCGACTTTTTCGCCAGCTCCGAGCGGATCGGGTGGTCGGTCATATGGGGCGCCTTGCCGTCGAGCACCGCGAGCACGGTGTCCGGGTCGTCGGAGAAGACCAGGTCGCCCTTCTCGAACCAGTACATCAGGTCATCGCTGGCCACGTGGAGCGTCCGGCCCGCATTCCGCACGGGGGCCGGCTTCGCTTCGGCCTGGCCAGGCTTCTTGCGGCTCGCGGCCGGGGCATTCTCGATCAGCCGGCGGATGGCCGGCTGGTCGCCGCCCCGGATGACGATCACGGTCTTGACCGCCCTGGGGGCCTGGCCCCACGCGGCGATCACGCCCCCCTTGCGCACCGCCAGTTTCGCCAGGGCGATGATCTCGTCCGTCTTGATCGGCGGCGGAGCATCGGCCGAGGCGATGGCCATGTCGATGCCCTGACGGGCGAGGTCATCGAGCAGCGCGCCCAGCCTGGTCTCGGTCAGGATCCGGTATGCGGCGGTCGCGTGCCAGGCGTCGGCATGGGCATCGAGTCCCTCATATTCCAAATACCCGACCAGCTTCTGCCGCGGCACATATCGCGCGAGGCTATCACCCGGGCGCGCCTCCTGGGCATTCGCAATCCCCCACGAGCCGGCCACCAGTACGACGATTGCCAGCAGCCGGCCGAATACTCTCCGGCCGGTCGAACCGGCGAGGAATCGTGTTGTTGCTCGGTCCTTCATCTATGGGTCTCCTTGAACTCCCAAAAGGGATCGGCTGGGTTCTCCCGCCCGCGCCGACGCTCGCCGCGATCCGGAACGACGGCCGATTCGCCCGACGATTGTCAGCGACGATGCCGCCGCATGCAAGCGGGAATTTAGTCGTGCCGCCGAAGGTTGGACGGACTGACTCTCTGTCGGCCTGCGGGTCGTCCGATCCAATTTTTGAGAAAATCCATGCGCGGTGAGGGCCGCGGCTCTCTTACTCTTATGGAGGGCGGGTGAAAGCGATTCCAGGAGCCAAGCGATCACGACCATGGCGCGCGGAACGACGGCCTCGGGCCTGAAGCATCTGGGCGACCTCTTCCGCGACGGGACAGCCGTCGGCCTGGGCGACGGCGAGCTGCTGCGGCGCTATGCCGCCCCGCGGGACGGGTCGGCATTCGCCACGCTCCTCGCGCGGCACGGCCCGATGGTCACGGCGGCCTGCCGGGCCGTGCTCCGCGACGCGCACGACGCCGAGGACGCTTTTCAGGCGACGTTCCTGACGCTGGCGCGCCGGGCCGGGTCGATCCGCGCCGGCGACGCGCTGGCCGGCTGGCTGCACCGCGTCGCCCGCCGCGCGGCCGTGGAGCGGAATCTCGAGATCCGGCGCAGGCGTCGATTCGAGTCGGAGTCTCTCTCAATGGACATTCCCGACGACCGCTCTCGGCCGGCACTCGACCCCGACGAGCTGGCGATCCTGCACGAGGAGGTCGACCGCCTGCCCGATCGCGAGCGCCTGCCGGTCGTGCTGTGCGACCTCGAGGACCAGACGTACGAGCAGGCCGCCGGCCGGCTCGGCTGGACCGTACCGGCTCTGTATCACCGCCTGGCCGCTGGCCGCAAGCGGCTGCGCGCGCGACTGATGCGGCGCGGGATCAACGCGGCCGCGGCGGGCGGCCTGGTCGGGTCGTCGCGCTATCTCGCCCACGCGGCGCCAGTGCCGACGGCGTGGACCGCATCGGCCCTCGCGGCGGCGACCGGCGGGTCCGTCCCCGCGCCGGCGGCCATGCTGGCCCACACCCTTTTGCGGAGCCTGCTCATGACCCGATTGACGGTTGTCGCCGTGGGGGTCCTGGCAACGGCCGCGCTTGTCGCCTCGGGACTCGCCGCCGCCGGCCGGCCCGATCCGCCGCCGGCTCTCCCAGTCGCCGACGAGGCCAGGGCCGAAGGTGCCACGCCCGCTCGCAAGGTCGAGCTCACGGTCTCGACCGGCGAGCTGGCCGGCGGCGCCGAGGTGACAGGCGTGCGCGTCAGGCTCCGGACCTGGGACCCCGAACAGCGGGCCACAGTCACGACGGATGCGTCCGGCACCGCACGATTCACGATCGACTCCTGCCGTTTCCTGGATCTGCACGCCGAGCGCGATGGATTCGTCCCCACGATGATCCGCTGGGCGCCGCGGGATGGAGCGGAGCCCATGCCGCGGCAGTTCCGCGTCGCAATGGAGAAGGCCACCACGATCCGCGGGCAGGTCGTCGACCAGAACAATCTGCCACTCGCCGGCGCCACGGTCGTCATCGACGTCGACCGCGCCTATCCCGGCACCTCGCAGAAGGTCGACCTGATGTTCCGCTCGACCGTGACGGACGCCGAAGGCCGCTGGTCGTTCTCCTGCGTCCCGGCGAAGCCCGATGCCATCAAGGTCACAGCCTATCATTATTTGTGCCTGACCGGGTACAGCAATTACTTGCCCGAGGAACACCAACCCGCGTCGGCCCTCCGCGACGGCTCGGCGATCCTCAAACTCCGCCGTGGCACGCTCGTCGAGGGCACAGTGGTCGGCCCCGACGGTCGCGCCGTCCCTGACGCGGAGATCACCATCGGCGACGGTCACCGCTACGGCAACTCGATCCCGCCCATCCGGTCCGATGCCCAGGGTCGGTTCACGCTCGGCTTCAAGCCGGGCATCGCCACGACCCTGTTCGCACGCCGCGCCGGTTTCGGTCCGGCGGTGGAGCGGCTTCGGATCACCGGTGAACCGCAGCATGTCACGTTGCGCCTTCCCGCCGGGCGCAGGATGAGCGTCCGGGTCGTGGACCGCGACGGCAAGGCCCTACCGAACGCGGCAGTGAGCGTCCACTCGTGGCGAGGGTGGGAGAAGTTTGATGCCGACTTCCAGCCCGAAG
Organism: Planctomycetota bacterium; assembly: GCA_021818605.1. Classification (GTDB taxonomy): domain Bacteria; phylum Planctomycetota; class Planctomycetia; order Isosphaerales; family Isosphaeraceae; genus JAKAUH01. Next base: position 13,221 of record JAKAUH010000638.1, on the reverse strand, counting down.
GCGATGGCCGATTCACCTGGAACGACGCGCCGCCGGACGAGGTGCGGATCTCGGCCAATGCCGACGGCTATCGCGGAGCGTCCGACATTACGATTCAGCCAGGTCAGTCGATCGAGGTCGCCCTCAGCCCCGAGCGCAGGACACGGATCGAAGGCACCGTCACCGACGCCCGCACCGGCCGGCTGATCCCGCGGTTCACGCTCACACGCGGCTCGGTCTGGAAGGGGCGGCATCTACGGGCGTGGTCTCCGATCGCCGTGGAGGCGGTGAAAGGCCCCGGTCGATTCGCATTCGAGACAAGCGACGACCTCGGTGATGGGAACTGGCTGCGCGCGCAAGCCGAGGGCTATCTGCCCGATGATTTCGCACTCGCCCCGGCGGACGGGAAACCGCAAACCTACGCTTTCCGCCTCGTCCCCGCCGGCCCGATCCGGGGCACCCTCCAGAAGCCCGACGGCTCGCTGGCCGGGGGTGCGTTCGTCTATCTCGAGACCGGCGAGGGCCAGCTCCGGCTGGACAACGGCGATATCTACCGCGGCGAGAAGCGCCTCCGCGCCACCGACGTCGACGGCCACTTCGCCCTGCCCTCGCAAAAGGACGACTAGCTGCTCGTTGCGGTCGGTGAGGCAGGATACGCCACCGTCCCTCGCCGCGAATTCCGCGAAGGTGGGGCGATCTGTCTCCAGCCATGGGCGCGGATCGAGGGCACGTACAGGATCAACGGCGTCCCGATGGCCGGCCTCGAACTGTACTCGTTCGACGACGAGTATCCGCCGTATGACGGCCGGCTTCACGTCCAGGATTTTCTCCTGGCGAAGATGGACGCGTCGGGTCATTTCGTGATGCCGCGGGTCCTGCCCGGCCGCCGCGTCGTCCGCCTGCGAGTGTCCAATAACCTCGAGCGTCGGTTCTGGCCTGTCGACCTGGCCAGGGTCGCCGCCCAGGGCGGCCGTACCGTGCGGCTCAGGATCGGCGAGAACGGCCGCACCGTCGTCGGCCGGTTCAACATCCCGACGTCGACCGCCTGGATGGTCCGCAAGGCGTCGATTGAGCCGGTCGGATCGAGCAGGGAGAAACATTCGTCAATCGGAGTTTATGTCACCAACGACGGCCGATTCCGGGCCCTCGACCTGCCGCCCGGCGACTTCGTCATGACGGTCGCGCTGCACGAACCGCCGCCCGACAACTCGTGCGGCTGGGGCCGGCTGGTCGCCGCCTATCGGCACGAGATTCACGTCTCGGGCGGTGCGAACGACGGCCCGCTCGACCTGGGCAGCGTCACGCCCGCCGAGGTCGGTGGGAATCCCCTCGCACCCGGCGAGCTCGCGCCCGATTTCACCGTCAGGACGCTCGACGGCCGGGACCTCGCTCTCTCCCAATTCAAGGGCCGGTATGTCCTGCTCGATTTCTGGGCCACCTGGTGCGCCCCCTGCATCGCCGAGATGCCTACCTTCGACGCGATCCACAAGGCCCACGGCGCCGACCGCCGGTTCGCCGTCGTGTCGCTCAGCCTGGATGACAAACCGGCCGACGCGACGACGGTCATCAAGGCCCAGGAGTACGGCTGGACACAGGGGCACGTCGGGCCCGATTCGCCGGTCGTCGCCGCATATGGCGCGACGGCGATTCCGGCGACGTTCCTCATCGGACCGGATGGCCGGATCGTCGCGGCCGGGCTCCAGGGTGAAAAACTGAAGTCCACGGTCGCCGGGGTGTTCGAACCGGCCGCGCCGAAGGGCTCTCAACCCACAAAATAGGCAAAAACCGCCCTCGCATGTCCTTCCCCACCCGCCCGGGCCGCGATTCGGCGAACTCGCCGCCGATTCTCGTCGTATCGACGTCTATCATCCCGGCCGATCGCCCAGACGATCGGCCCGAACGGGAGAATCGACGTCCCGGCACCGGACCACGGAAGGACGCTAATCATGGACCGCTGCGAGCGCGACCCGGCGGACCGGGAGGCCCGCTCCCGCCGGAGGTTTCCCGCTACCGTCGAGCCGCTGGAGGACCGGCGGCTCCTGAGCTACTACGGCTCGTCGAGCTCCTACTACAACCAGGTCTCGTACCAGGCGTCGATCGTTCGGCACGAGTACGACCAGTTCGTCAGCGAGGTGAAGCGGATCGAGCTGGCCTCGCAGGCGACCCCGGCCGAGTACCTGGCGCTGCGGGACGACGCCCGCGCGATCTCGAACACCGCAACCCCAGCTCCCGGCCTGTCGCGCCAGGCCGTCCAGTACAAGGCCGTCGAGACATCGCTCGAGCTGGATCGGGCGCCGCTCTATGGCTGGCTGGGGGACTCGGGCTGGACCGGGATCAACGCGCGGTTGACCTCGGACCTCTCGGGCCTGAACGCACCATCAACGCTGATATCAAAAACGGTATCAGATATGAAAATCATTGCGAACTCGGCGAACGTCGGGCCCTTCGACTACGCCACGGTGACGAATGACTTCACTTCGCTGCGCAACGCCGAGCAGTCGCTGCCGTCCAACTCGGGCTATCACTTTGAGGACCCGGGTTTGTTCTACACGCAGCACCTGCGTGGGTTCTTCCGCGGCTGGGGCGTGCAGAAGATCCAGGCCCGCGGCCAGCTCGACCGCGACCTGCATGCCGCGAAGGCCCAGGCAGGAACAGACCCAGCCGGCTCGGCGGTCGTCTCGCGCGATGTTCAGATCCTCCAGCAGATCGGCGCCGCGATCCCCAGCACCACGAACGAAACCTTTGGCACAACCCTCGTGGCGGCATTCGCGCAGGGCCCGCCATCGCCGATGGCCGTCGCGCAGCTCGGCACGAGCCTGGTGACGGTCCTCGGCCCGGCCGCCACGCCGTCGCGGGTCGCGTCGGTCGACCGCCTGGCGAACGACGCCCCCGCGCTCGACCAGGCCCTGGGCGGCTCGACTTCCAGCATCGCCACGATCGTTGCCGACGTCGCCGCGCTGGTCAACGCCGGCAGCGGCGAGTCGCTCAACCCCTTCAAGATCAACATCCGCCCGGGCTGAGGAGTCCGAGGATGCTGGGATTAACCGCGGAAGCCAATGGTCGCGGAATCTGACCACGAGGGCGAATCGCTTCGGAAGATAACCACGAAAACTGCAAAAAGCAGTTGAAATTAATATTGATGCAAACCCTGTTCGCCCCCGGTGGATCGCTTAAGAAGACAACCACGAAAAACACGAAATCACACGAAAATAAGTTTGAAGAGAAAGCCTGACTTGCCGTTGCACCGGCTCGATCATCAATCTTTTTCGTGGGATTTCGTGTTTTTCGTGGTTATCTTCTTCCGCCTGTCACGGCTCTCCGACCTCGTCGTGGACTTGCGGTTCTGCTCTCCGTGCGTCGAGGAGCCGAAGATGTCGCACGCTCGGGCGTAGGCCGATGATCGCCCTCTTCTTTCGTGGGATTTCGTGTTTTTCGTCGTTCCTCTTCTCCGCCGTCACCGTCGGGCCCATGGCGGATTCCCGTCCACTCAGCCCCGCGCCAGGCAGACCAGGGTGATATCGTCGAACTGCTGGCGCTCGGCGACGAATCTTTGCACGGCCTTGACGATCGCGTCGCCGGCCGCGGCGGCGCCGGTGCCGGCGCCGATGAGTGCCCGGCGCAGCTCGGCGTCGCCGAACCGGTCGCCCGCCGGGTTCATCGCGTCGGTGACGCCATCGGTGTAGAGGATCATGGTCTCGCCCAGTTCGAGCGTCGTCTCGGACACCTCGTACGGATACCCCGGCATGATGCTCAGCGGCAGGCCCGAGGCGCCCTTGCCGACCTCCTCGAGCCGCCCGTCGCGGCGGCGGACCATCGGGCACGGATGCCCCGCGTTGACCACCCGCAGCCGGCCGGTCTCGACATCCAGAAAGACCAGCAGGAACGTGATATAAAGGTCCAGCACTCCGCCGTCGTCGAACTGGTGGTTGAGCTGCCCGACGACCCAGGCCGGGTCCGGGTCGCCCTGGAGGAACAGCCGCACCTCGGCCGACAGCTTCGCGGTCAGGAGCGCCGCCGGCATCCCCTTGCCGACGACGTCGCCGACCGCGATCGCCCATCTCGGCGCCTCGGCTGGCACCGGTCCCATCGGGAAGAACCCGTAATAATCCCCGCCGACGTGTCGCGCTGGCTCATAGTACGCCCAGAAGTCGTAACCCGGCACCGACGCCGGCCGGTCGGGTAACAGCGCCGACATCACCTGGCGGGCGAAAAGCAGCTCCTGCTCCATCTCGCGCTGGCGTAACAGCGCCTTGTGCAATCGCGCGTTCTGCACGGCCACGCTGATCTGGCTGGCGACCGCGACGAGCAAATCGAGGTCGTCCTGGTCGAACCGGCCCCGGCCGTCGCGGGTGTCGATCTGCATGATCCCGACTGGCTTGCGGTCCTGGTCCAGCAGCGGCACGCACATCAACGAGCGGATCTCGCTCTCCGAGACGCTCTGGCTCTCGGGGAACTCCTTGGCCGTGTCCTTCGACAGGATCGCGTGGCCGTCGTTGAGCACGCGGTTCAGCACCGTCTTGCTGATCGTCAGCTCGCCTGGCGGCCCGGTGCGCGACCGGATCGCCTCGGGCACAAGCGTCTGGCTGCCCGAGTCCCGCACCAGCACGAAACCGCGCTCCGCCCGCGGGAACAGCTCGAACAGCGAGTTGAAGATCCGGTCCAGCAGCTCAGCGAGCACCAGGGTCCCGCCCAGCTCCTGGCTGATCAATCGCAGCGCCCGCAGCTTCACCTCCGGCCGCACCACCGGAAGATTCTTCGAGCTGCTCTGGTTCACCACGTCGATCGCCGCGTACACCGTCGACTGCTCCTCGTCCCCGTCCTGGATCGAGACCAGCCGGCTGCTGAAGGTCAGCAGCAGCTCGCCGATCTGCAGCGTGTTGCCGTCCTGGAGCATCACCGGGTTCGTCAGCTTCACCCCGTTGACGAATGTCCCGCGCGTGCTCCCCATGTCGCGCAGCAGGAACCCCCCCTCCTTGCGCACGATCGCCGCATGCCGCCGCGAAACCGACTTCGGCTGGAGCACCACGTCGCACTCCGGGTTCCGGCCGATGATCGTGACGTCCCGCTCCAGCGTGAAGAGCTGACCCGTGAACGGGCCACTGATGATCTGCAACATCGGGACGATGCTCTGCGGAGTGCCCATTGGCGTCCCACGCCCTTTCACCGCGCCGTCAACGGCGGACCACGCCCCGCCGCGCCAACCAATCCCATCCCAACCGCGATTCTAGCAAATCACTCGCACGATGCCCCCGATCCTTGTCACGGCTTCCTCATGTTTTGATACCGTGATAGCAACCATACAGTGTGCGAGCGGTTTGCGCTCTGAGATCGGGCGAGTCCATCTCATCATAACCGATGGATTGAAAAAATGCTTCGACTCACGGATGAAGGTCTGGGTCCGGTTGCGGCTCCGGCTGCGGCTCCGGCTCTTGGGGACCTCCCTGTCCGGCTTCGTCCTCGGTCGTCGCCTGCGCCCTTCCACCGAGCAAGAACTCGCCCACCGAGGTCTCGGCGTGGATGTCGATCCCCGACGCCCGGGCGAACAGGTCGGAATCACCCCCGCCGAGTGCGCAGGGGGCCAGGCCCATCGCAGTTGCGGCCAGGTACATGGTCTGGTACACGACGCCGACGTGCTTGAGGACCAGGGCATAGGCCATCGCAGAGTACTTCCATGCCAGTCGCGGCACGCGGGCCGTGACGATCAGCAGGACCTGCACCGTCTCGCGCGGGATGGCCGCCGACCCGGCCGCGTCGCGGAGCAGTCCCTCGACCTCGACCGTCCGTCCGCGCAGGGCGACGAGCGCGTGCCCCCTGGGCTCGTAGTAATACAGTCCCGGCCCGAGCCCGTCGCAGGCGTTCACAACGGCGTAGAATTCCAGCTCGTAGAGCGCACCTCCCGACGGATAGGGCCGCGTGACGAAATCGGTTGGAACCGGCCCCGCAGGCGTTTCGAGCGTGACGGCCTGCTCGCCGCGCACGCGCGCGACCCGGTACAGGAACTCGCCGAGTTGCTCCAGGTTCATCGGTCGGTTGCCGTAAGTCCGCTCCGATCGACGCGCCTCGACGACGCGAAAGAGCGGCGGGTCCTCGCGCAGCAGCCGGTCGGGGTCAGGGCTCGGCAACAGGATCGTTTCGCCCGGCGGCTTTTCCCGAACCGGCGGTGGCAGCGCGGCTCGCCCGGCCATCCGGTACGTTGCGCCGAACGGATAATCGCAGCGCCCCCGGCGGCTCCTCGCGTGGAACACCAGGTCGTGGAACTCCCACCACTCGGCCGGAGCATCGTGCAGGCGGTTCCCCTCCGCCCGGGATGGGTCGTCGTTTGCCTCGAGCATCCCCGCGTCGGCGAGGAGCTTCAGCACTCCATCGGCCGCCCCCGAGGGCAAGCCGGCGGCAAGGATTAACAATTCGCTACGATCCGACCACGCGGCCAGCCCACCGAGAATCACCGCGGCGGCCGGGTCGTGCAGCACGATCCGCACGGATGACCGGGGCGACTCGACGACGAGCGTTTCTCCCTCGCGCCGGAGGAACGCAAACCGCGACAGCCGATACCGCCGTCCGGCCGTGGGAACAACCACGCCGGCCGTTATCGCGAGTGTGGTGGTCATCGGCACGAGCGACGCGACCGGCCGGTCGTCGGCGACCACCGACCGCGCGAGCAGCCCGCGGCGCTCGAGGCGCTCGATGGCGTAATACCACGAGGCCAGGGCCTCGGGACCGCCGGAGTCCAGCACGGTCCCGGCAAATCGCTCCTCGTCCCCACCCGGCGGCGCCAGCCCGAGGATCGCGTCGACGATCGCCGTGCCCGCCGGCCGGATCGACACCCGCACCCCGTGCCCCTCGACGAACACGCCATCGCCGTTGCCGCCGTTTCGCGCCGCCGCGACCCCGTCTTTTAGCGTGATCCAGGTGGTTGTGGTCATGGGCCTTGTACAACGGGTGAGCCGTTAGAAGCGAGGAGCGAGGAGGATCGGCCGGGATCGCGGCTCTGGCCGCAGGCTTCCTGGCGCTCTCGCGGATGTTGGGCGCGGGGCGCATGACCCTACCACTGGGCCAGACCGAAAGTCTTCCGCGCTTCCACTGGCCTGCGTTTGAGCAGGAAGCCTGCGGTCGGGCTTCCCGGTGCGGTCGGAGACCCGCGCCGAACGAGCGCTCGGCCGGTCTTCCTCGCTCCTCGCTCCTACAAGAACATCGGAATCGGATTCAGCTCCTCCTCGGCCGTTGGTCTGTTGAGCCAGCCGAGCGCGACCGGCACATCATACAGCCGCCCGGGTGCGAAGCGTGCCCAGAAGTGCCGCAGGCCTGGCACGATCACCTTGACGACCGGCAGGCCGATCTCAGGACGCGTCTGGTCGAGCACGATCAGCTCCAGCCCGCGTTCCTCGACGATCGCCTGGCAGCGCCGGACGTCGTCGGCCAGGTCGGCATTCGCCTCGCGTGTGAACGAGGACGCCGGCCGGCCCGGCACGCCGTCGGCGGCGAGCAGATACGGCTGATTGGCGACGGTCGCTGTCTTCAGCCACTCGAGGGTCTCGGCATCCTCGAGCCCACCGCCGGATGCGAGGCCCTCCGCTCGCTCAGAGACGTTCGCGAGCATCTGGTTCATCTCGGTGACGGCGCGCAAAAGCGCGGTCCGCGCGTCGAGATGAGCGCCGAAGCCTGGCATGATCCGCTCCTCGGCGCCGTCCAGTTCGCGGGAAAGCGCGACACACGCCGGGATGCCCAGGTCTGTGGTGAGGTCCAGCACCCACATCTCCCGGCCGCGTTCGCGCAGGTGCTGCGCGACCCGGTGCAAATCGGGCTCGTCGAAGCTCTCCAGGTCGACCGCTGGTCTGCGGACGCGGTTGTACCACCAGAGGGCGACGGCGTCGCGCTCGACCAGTTCGAAGAAGCCCTGGAGGATCGCCTCCTCGATCGTGTTTCCCGCCGCGCAGCCATTGGAATCGCCGATGCAAAACGGCTCGCCATTGGGCGAGGGCAGGGGGGCATTGTAATAGCAGAAGGCCGTCGGCAGATACCGCGGCTCGCGCCGGGTCATCGACCAGGCGGGCGTCCAGTCGATCGCGAGGTCGGGGTCGAGCGGCACGGGGACGAAGTGATAGTGCGACCTCCGCGCGTTCCACGCCTGGCGTTCGCGATACTGCCGCTCGCTGAACAGCAAACAACGGGCCAGCGGAACCGCATCGGAGCCGAGCCGGAGCGCAGTGGCTCGCCGCATCACCTCATCGCCGCGATGGACGCCCGAGTACCGCTCGAGCCCCTCGCACAGGCCGCTGGCGCGCGCCTGGGCGTCCGTCGTCCCCTTGCCCGAGCTATTATTCCGCAGGTCGCCCTTCAGGTGAGCGAGGCTTCGGTGGCGTCGGGCCAGGTTGTGCCCGGCGAGGTAGACGTGCATCACACCGCCCGTGTCGTCGCGGTCGCGTTCGGTCGGTCCAATGCGCTCCAGCATGGACACAGCCCCCGTGATCGGGCTCACGTGATGCCCGTAGCGCCTGAGGGTCTCCTCGGGCGCGACCGTGCGCGACCCGGCGTCGCGCGCGGCGCTCCTGGGCCGCGACTGGAGTACGATCGGCATCGCGGTCGGCTCACCGTCAGCTCGCGGTTCCTCCCGACTCTGGCCGCACGCCGGGCAGAACGGCAGGCGGACCATCGTATGAGACTCGGCTTTCCAGGCGGACGGGTCGAACGTCCGGATCTTCCCCTCGAGCCCCGACGATTCGCCCCGGACGATCCAGTCGGCCACCGCACTGGCGATCAGTCCCCAGGCGGCCGCCGCGGAGGCTGGCAGCAGGGCTGGGTCGTCGGGCGACGCTGGCCGGGCGGTATTGCCCTCTCGTCCAGGCCCATCCTTTGTCTCGAGATAGGCAGCCACGGGCGCATTGCAGCGCAGCCGATGCGCCAGGCATTCCCAGCAGCCAGTCACGCGGGGCCGGAACAGCGGGCCGAGCCACAGCTTCGTCCCGACCGGGCGGACCAGCAGCCAGGGCTGCTGCTGGGCCAGCGCCCGCGTATTGATCGCCGCCAGCTCGGGCCGGCGATAGCCATCGGTGGCCACGACCAGGAACCGGCCGTTGCTGTCGTTCTGCTCCGGATCGTCTTCGGTGACGCGGACCCTCATCACCTGGAGCAGCGCGCGGAGCGGCTGCGCATCCACCCCCAGCGCGCGAACAGCCACCCGTGCCGCCGCCAGCCGTCGGACCGCGTCGCGCGGGTCCACGCCTCGTGACCACCACCACGCCGACTCGCCATCCCCGACCACCTCCTCGGTTACGTCCCCGCACAGAAAGCTCTTTTTCTCCAGCTGGCTCAGAACATAAAACACCTCAGCCGCGGAAGCCCGACCCTCGAGCGCGTCGCAGACCTCATCCGCCGTGCGTCCGCCGCCGAGCAGCAGCGGCGCAATCAGCTCGTACAGTCTCCCGCGCAGCACGGTCTGCCCCGCGTCCGGCGCCAGTACGAAGACACCCTCATCGGGCACCACCTCCACGCGCAGATGCGGCTTGAATCGCGGACGCTCCAGCATCGGGTCGCCTTCTTCAGATCGTTGGTGCCAGACAGATAGCCGCCGCTCGCGATTCCGCGAGCCCTGGCTGCGCCAGAGACATTCCACCGGCATGAAAGTCGGTCGGGCCGTCTTGTCCGACCGGGCCTGAGTGTCGGGCAAGAATGCCCGACCGACTTGAGGTTCTTCCGTGCCGGGGTAATCGTTGGCTCATGGAGAGGCCTGGGACACTGAACCGATCCGGTCTCGCGGAGGAAGCGGCTCTGTCTGCCGATCCGCCGGGACCGACCGGGCCTGCTCTCCGACGAACGCGGTCGCCGATCACGAGCCACCTGCCACCCCGCGCGAGCCTAACCGCACAGCTGACAGATCCCGCAGATTCCGCAGCCCCCGCAGCCACACCCGCAACGTCCGCAGCGGTGGCAGCCGCCGCAGCCGCAGAATGCCACGCCGGTCGGCACCAGCTCCTCCTCGAAGAGCCCCGACGGCGGCGGCGGCAGGATCAGGTGCACGGTCGCGTCGCGTTCGCACGCCTCGACCCCGTCATCCCCCGTGTCGGTGGTCACGCGGACATCGCCCTCGGTTTCAATTCCGTGCTCGAGCAATACGGCCTTCGGCTCGGCGAGGAGCCGGTCCTTGAATGCGTCGTCGGTCCAGGCCCTGGCGACGATCCGGCTCCACGACTTGCCCGAGATCGCTGACGATGCGCTCACGATGTTCCCCCTTTGTTTCCTGGAGGTCGTCGCGGGTCCTCGCCCCGGGCTCGCCCCGGTGCGGGCCGGCGGATTCCCGGTTCAGCGACAGTGGTGCCCGCAAAACCCGGGCCGACGGGCACTTACGCGGGCATTTTTCCGCAAAACTCTGCCGGTCGCATGCACCAACTGCCCTGGCCTGGGCTCCGGATGACGCAGGAGGCATCCCGATGCCGAATCCCTCTCATTCGCTCGTGAATCTCTCCCGCGGTATCGAACTTGCGGCCTCGGGCGGGCAGGGGTGGCCGGACGGGTGGGCGATCGTCCGCATCGGGCTGATCTGACCGCCCCCTGACTCGTTCTGAGCCGTTCGCTGTCTGTCTCCCGACGATTGATCCAACCCCAGAGGAGGATGGCATGTCGACGTGCGGATGCCAGAATTGGGCGTGGACGCTGGTCGTACTCGCCGCCACAAGCTTCGCGGGCTTCGGCCCCACCCCGGCCGTCGCGGACGACCGGCCCAAAATGGTCCCCGAGGAGGGCTCACTCCAGGTCGTGCTCCTGCGGCACAAGGCAATCCGCGACGATTTGAAGCTCACCCACCGCGAGGCCCGCAGGATCCACGAATTCACCGAGGCCCAGTGGAAGAAGGCAATGAAGGCCGAGGAGCTGACCGATGACAAGGAACGCGACCGCCGCTACGACGAGATGACCCGCGAGAACGAAAAGTTCCTCAGCGATATCCTCAACGGCGAACAGCGCAAGCGGCTCGACCAGATCACGCTCCAGGTCGCGGGACTGCTCTGGATCACCCGTCCGGATGTCGCCGCCGAGCTGAAGCTGACCGACGAGCAGAAGCAAAAGGCAGCCGAGTACCAGCAGCTCGCGCACAGGGAGATGGAGGAACTGCTCCACTCGGAGACCCGCCGCGATCGCCGCGCCGAACTCCGCAGGCTGCACGAGACCAGCAAGAAGCGCGTGCTCGACCTGCTGACCGACGAGCAGGAAGCGAAGTTCCACGAGATGATCGGTCCGCCGTTCCACGGCGAGCTGCGCTTCGACGAGCCGCCGCTGGTCGAAGAGACGAAGTAGCTGGCAGTGGCGAGTGGCGAGTGGCGAGCGGCGAGTGGCCAGCGAGACATGGCCCGCGGGTGGCTACGGGT
>JAKAUH010000638.1:0-1875 GCA_021818605.1 Planctomycetota bacterium | reverse complement strand
AAGACCCCCGGCGAGCAGAGTTCTCCTCCTCGCAACCGGCTGGCCACTCGCCACCGGCCGCTACTCGCTTGTCACTTCGTTCACGATCGCCCCCACGAACGATCTGGCATCGCCGAAAAGCATCAGCGTCTTGTCGAGGAAATACAGCGGATTCTCGATCCCGGCGAATCCGGGGCTCATCCCTCGCTTGATGACCATCACGGTGCGCGCCTTGTCGACGTCGAGGATCGGCATCCCGTAGATCGGGCTGTTCCGATCCTCGCGCGCCGCGGGATTGGTCACGTCGTTGGCGCCGATGACGAGCGCGACGTCCGTCCGGGGCAAGTCGCCGTTGATCTCGTCCATCTCGAGCAAATGATCATAGGGGATATCGGCCTCGGCGAGCAGCACGTTCATGTGCCCCGGCATCCGGCCGGCCACGGGATGAATCCCGAAAACCACCTCGGTGCCGCGTTTCGTCAGGGCATCATACAGCTCGCGGACCTTGTGCTGCGCCTGCGCCACGGCCATGCCATATCCCGGCACGATCACGACCTTGCTCGCCGCCGTCAGGATCGCCGCCGCCTCCTCGGGCGTCGCGCTCCGCACGGAACGCGCCTCCTGCGCACCGGCCGCTGCGGTCTGCTCCTGGCCGAACGCGCCGAACAGAACGTTCGTGAAGGACCGATTCATCGCCTTCGACATGTTCACCGAAAGAATAAACCCCGAGGCCCCGTCGAGCGCCCCGGCCACGATCAGAAGCTTGCTGTCGATCGCGAACCCCATCGCCGATGCGGAGAGCCCCGCGTAGGAGTTCAGCAGCGAGATCACCGTCGGCATGTCGGCCCCGCCGATCGGGACGATCATCATCACGCCAAAAGCCAGCGACATCATGATGATCGCTGGGAACAGCACCGGGTTGGCCGGGTTGCGCACCAGGAACACCGCCGCCACCACGGCCAGCGCCAGCACGCCCAGGTTGACGAGGTTCTGCCCCCTGTAGGTGATCGGCCGCTGCGGCAGGATCTCCTGGAGCTTACCCGCGGCCATCAGGCTGCCGGTGAACGTCAACGAGCCCAGGATTACCTCCATCGACAGCACCGATATCAGGAATGGCGGCACGTTGGGGACGTTCAGGTAGTACTCGGCCGCGCCGACCAGGGTCACGCAGAGCGCGCCAAATGCGTGCGAGAGCGCCGTCCGCTGCGGTACCGCGGTCATCGGCACCATGCCCAGCCGCACGCCGATGATCGAGCCCAGCACGAGTGCCCCGGCGATCCATTTGTAGTCGACGATCTCGCGATGCAGTAGCGTGCCGACGATCGCCAGCAGCATCCCCAACTCGCCGGCCCACACCCCGCGCCTCGCCGTGGTCGGCGAGCTCATCCACCTGAGCGAGAGGATGAACAGCGCCGTGGCCGTGAGGTAGGCCGCCTCGATCAGGTATTCGCCGCGGAGGAAATCATTCATGATGATGGCTTCTTCGATCCGCTCGCCCGGAACATCCGGAGCATCCGATCCGTGATCATGAAACCACCCACCACGTTGCTCGTCGCCGCCACAATCGCGATCGTGCCCAGCACCGTCGCCAGCGTGTCCCGGTGCGAACCGGCCAGGATGATCGCGCCGACCACCGCGATCGCGTCGAGCGCGTTGGTCAGCGACATCAAGGGGGTGTGCAACAGCGGCGACACCCGCCGGATCACCTCGAAGCCGATGAACGCCGCCAGCATGAACACATACAGGCTCGAGATCAGGTCGAGCTTCATGTCGGGGCTCCTTGCTGCGACACGCTTGCGGGGGCGGCTGCGGGCGCGAAGAACTCGAGGACCCGGGCGTTCACGATCCGCCCGCCGTGAGTGAGCAGCGTCTCGCGGATGATCTCGTCATCCCCGG
>JAKAUH010000645.1 GCA_021818605.1 Planctomycetota bacterium | reverse complement strand
GTGAGCGGGCTGTCGATGATGATACGCAACCGTTCGGGATGCTGCCAGGACCTGACCGTTCGGGCATGTCATGACACAAACGACATTGACCGCGTCGGCACGTTGTCTTAACTTTCGACGGATTGTCAGCGGGCGATCGCAGGAGGCGGCTCGAAACAGAGAAGATGAGGGAAGGAATCCATGAGGCGCAGGGCGGCCATGACCGCATGGGTCCTGACCTCCGCGCTTGCGCTCGCGGCGAACGCGGGCTGCGGCTGGTTGGGCCTGCGCAGTCACGACGAGAAGCCGCCAGCGACCGCCCAGCAGCTCGAGCGAATTCAGCAGATCAGCGAGATGGCCCAGGCGGCGGTCGACCGCGGCGACTATGAGCAGGCCCGGCTTGATCTGGTGAACCTGGTTAACGCCGAACCCGACTCGGCCGAGGCGCTCCAGCGGCTTGGGACGGTGTTGAGACTGCAAGGCCGATCGGCCGAGGCCGAGGCATGCTTTCATGCCGCGCTGGCGCGCGACCACGACTACGTGGAGGCGATGCTGGGCCTCGGGCAGATCGAGGCCGAGCGGGGGGACACGGCCACGGCCCTGAAGCGATTCGAGCTGGCGATCTCGATCGATCCCCGCAGGCCCAGGGCCCACTATCTGCTCGGTCGCGTCCGGGAGGAGATCGGGCAGACGGACGAGGCGCTCGCGTCCTACTTCCGCGCCCTGGAATTCGACTCGAACAACACCGAGGCCATCCTTCGGGTTGCGGCCATTCAACTCGGCCGCCGGCAACCCGAGCAGGCGCTGTCGCGCCTGGATCAGGCGGTCGAGCTGGCTCCTACCAACGGCGAGGCCTTGGCCCTGCGTGGGGTCGCGCACTGGCGACTCAATCATCTCAGCGAGGCCGTCGCCGACCTGCGCGACGCCGCGAAGCGGTTACCCAGGCGGCCCGATATCTACTATGAGCTGGCGCTGGTGCTGGAGGCCGCTCAAAAGCGGTCCGAGGCTCGTACAGCCGCCGAACACGCCCTGCGTCTGGCCCCGTCCGACTCCGCCGTGCGCGAGCTCTCCGCGCGACTGCGACGCTGAGGTGAGGCCGCCGCGAGATCGCGCGCGGTTCGAGCTCGGCCCGGCTCGGCTCGGCTCGGCTCGCGACCCATGGGGAGTTGACTCTTCCCGCGGCATGCGGGTTGCTCATACCCTGGATGTTGGCATTCCTCGCCGTGCTTGGCTCGATGCTCAAGCGGATGTCCAGAGTTCCCTGTCCGGTACTCGTTGATCCTCACCCAGGATCGGATCGAGACTCCGGTACATGTCAGGCCACCCATGCCCCAGCAGAATGGCTCTCCTGCAAGCGGGTCGGTCCGGCACGTGGGCCCGGGACAGGACGACGGACGCGATGGTGAGAATGGCGCCGAGGAAACAGGCGATCTCGACGATCGCGCTCATCGATCGGTGAGGTTCCCGGTCGATTCGCAGGTCGTGGCCGATCCCGGCGGCACCCGCATCACGTCGGAAGGCCACCCGGCGTTCCCGCGACCGCGGCGGCGGCAGTGGCACCCGTTGCGATGGCTCGTCATCAGCGCGATCGTCGCGGGAGTCGTTTACGCCGTGTGGCACTGGGGCGTTCCCAGGATCCGTTACGAGCTCGACACGGTCTCGACCGACGACGCGTTCGTCTCATCCCATATCACCTACGTCAGCCCTCGGATCGAGGGCCTGGTCACCGAGATCCTGGTCGACCAGGACGATCGGGTCGAGCCGGGCCAGCTCCTGGTGAAGCTCGATCGCGAGCCGTTCGAACTGGCCGTGGCGGAGGCGGCCGCGTCGCTTGACGAGGCCCGGGCCGATGTGGTGCGGGCGCGAGCCCTCGTTCGCGCACAGATCGCCCGGGCACGATCGGCGTACTATCGCCGCAAGAATGCGCAGGAGACGCTACGGCGCCAGGTCGCGACCCTTCATGCTCGGTTCGCCGCGCTCAAGGCCAGGCAGTCGGCCCGCTGGCTGGCCGAGGTCGATCAGCGCCGGATCGAGAACCTCGTTCGTCGCGGCTCGGCCACCCAGGCGGAGCTCGACGAGCGAAACAACACCCTCAAGGTCGCCGTCGAGCAGGAGCGAGAGGCCCAGGCCGCGATCCAGGAGACGCGTGCGCAGCTCGGCCTGGCGCCGGACGAACGCGACCCGCTCAACATTCCTCGGGAGCTTGAGAATCAGCAGTCGACCGTTCAGTCAGCGGTGAGCGAGATCGCGTCGAGCCTCGCCGAGATCGGCATCCCCTTCGACCCGAAGGACGCCGCCCAGGCCCATGCCTTCCAGGACTTCCTCCGGCCTGAGGGCAACCGCTCGGCCGGCGAGGGCCTTGAGGCCGTCGTCGAGGCGGCGCCCGCCGTGCAAGTGGCCCGGGCCGCCGTCGCGCGGGCGGAGCGCCGGCTCGACGACGCCCGGATGCGGCTTCGCTGGACCGAGGTGCGCTCGGAGATCGCGGGATACGTCCAGGATCGCCGCGTGAACCCAGGGAGCCGGGTCGAGCCGGGGCAGTCGCTCCTGTCGATCCGGCCGAGCTACGTCTGGATCGCCGCCAATTACAAGGAGACGCAGATCCACCACATCCGGATCGGAATGCCCGTTGATATCTACGTCGATGCCTATCCCGATCGGGTCTTTCGCGGGCGGGTTGCCGGCTTCAGCCCGGGGACCGGCCTTTCGGAGTCGCTGCTGCCGCCGGAGAATGCCACGGGGAACTACGTCAAGGTCACCCAGCGCCTGCCGGTCCGGATCGAGTTGACCGAGCCGAATCCGGATGTCACACCCCTCTTCGCCGGGCTGTCCGTGGTGCCGCACGTGCGGATCAAGGAGCGGCCGACCGGCCCGGGAGCCGGTGAGCGTTTGCATATTTTCGGGCGGCTCAGATCCCCCGATGTCGGCGGCGGACCCGCCGGCATGCGGCCGGGCAATCGGGCGGCCGAGGACGAGGAGTCGACCCGTCGATGAGCCCTTCCGGATCGGGAAGCCACGACGGCGGAGACGTCGCCCGGGTGCGGACGCCCATCAATCCCTGGGTCGTCGCTCTGACGGTCACGCTGGCAACCTTCATGGAGGTCCTCGACACGTCGATCGCCAATGTGGCACTCCCGTACATCGCCGGGGGCATGGCCGTGGGTCGCAGCCAGGCGACCTGGGTGCTCACCAGCTACCTCGTGGCCAACGCGATCGTTTTACCTCTCTCCGGCTGGCTGATGGGGCTCCTGGGGCGGAAGCGGTTCTACATGGGCTGCGTCCTGCTGTTCACGATCAGCTCGGCCCTCTGCGGCGCGGCTCCCAGCATCGAGCTGCTGATCCTGTTCCGCGTGCTCCAGGGACTCGGCGGTGGCGGGCTCCAGCCCTCGGAGCAGGGCATCCTCGTCGACACCTTCCCACCCCGCCAGCGCGGCATGGCGATGGCCATGTACGGGGTGGCTGTCGTCGTGGCGCCGATCCTCGGGCCGCTGCTGGGCGGATATATCAGCGACAACTACTCATGGCGCTGGATCTTTTACATCAACATCCCCATCGGAATCATCTCGTTGATTCTGACCGGCCTCGTCGTGCAGGATCCGCCGGGCATGGACCAGCAGGTTCGGAAGAACTGGCGAAATGGGCTGCGCATCGACTTCATCGGGCTGGGACTGGTCTCGATCGGACTGGGATCGCTCGAGGTCCTCTACGCCAAGGGACAGGAGTGGGACTGGTTCGGCGACCCGTTCTGGCGCGTTCAGGTCTTCTTCGCCGCGATGGTGATCGGCCTCGTCGCGTTCGTGATCTGGGAACTGCGCCACCCGGACCCGATGGTCGATCTCAGGCTCTTCGGCGAACGCAATTTCCTCGCCAGTGGACTGATCATCTACATCGCCTTCGCGGTCCTGTACGGTGCGAATGTTGACACGCCGCAGATGCTCCAGGAGCTGCTCGGTTACGATGCGTTCCACGCCGGGCTGGTGCTCTCTCCCTCGGCATTCTTCACCATGCTGATGATGCCGATCGTCGGGTTCATGCTGGGCCACAAGGTCGATGCCCGTTACATCATCCCATTCGGGTTGATCTGTCTCGCGGGAGCGTCGTACTGGCAGGCGCACCTGGACCTGTACACATCGCCCTTCATGTTCATCGCGCCGCGGTACGTCCAGATGGCAGGCGTCGGC
>JAKAUH010000707.1 GCA_021818605.1 Planctomycetota bacterium | reverse complement strand
AGTACGGTTCGGAAATCGGGCCGCGGCCGACGGAGATCCAGCAGCGCCTCGGCCTCGGCGCGCAGGCCCCGCAGGTCATTCCCGACGGAGCCGCCGCCGCTCTGGCCTTCCATCCAGGCCAGCGCACGGTCGTAGGTCATCAGGGCGCGCTCGGCCTCGCCCTTTTTCCAGCGGGCCAGGGCCAGCAGGAGGCCGTTGTGCGCATACGAGCGGTCGCCGAGGATCCGGCGGGATTCCTCCAGCTCGGCGATCGCGCCGTCGATGTCGCCGGCGCGATAGAGGGCGGCGCCGAGGATCGTGCGGCCGGAACAGGCGGCGTCGCCCGAGCTGCCCTCCAGCGCCTTGCGGGCGAGCTCGACGGCACCGGCGACCACCCCGGGCTCGGCCGACGGGGTCTGCACCACCGTCCAGGCGAGGGAACTGCTGAGTGCGGCCAGCACGGGCCCCGGGTTGGGGATGGCCTTCAGCTCGGCGGCCAGCCCCACGAAGTCGGCGGGCCGGCCGGCGGCGGCAACCGTGGCGGCGAGTCCCTGGATGTCGGAGTCCCCGGCCTCATGCCGGCGGATTAGCTCGCGGTAGGCGGCGATCGCCTCGTCCCAGCGGCCCAGCGCGGCCTGAGTCCGCGCGAGAGTCCGGTAATTCTCGGTGTCAGCCGGCTTCAGGGCAATCGACCGGCGGATCGATTCAACCGCGTCGCCAGGCTGGCCGGACTGGAGCAGCAAGGCCCCGAGCCGGACCCACGCGTCCGTCGAGCCGGGATTGCGGCGCGTCGCCTCGCGGATGGCCGCGACCGCCTCGGCCCGATCGCCCATGCGCGCCAGGGCGCGGCCATACGCCGTGAAGAGATCCGCGTCGCCGGCCCGGTCGATCCGATCCTTCAAGCGAGCCAGGCGGGCCGCCAGGTCCCCCTCGCCGCAGACGATGTGGAAGCCAGAGTCGCCCCGCGAGCCGATCGCGGTCCGCGAGTACGAGCCCCTGCGCGTCGGAAACGTCCCGCCGACGACCGTGCTCCCCACGAGACGTGCCTGGCCGGGCCCTTCGCGCTCGCCCAGCGGGTGGAACGGCGGGACCGGGCCCTCCGGATCGACCCCCCACGCCAGGTCCCACACATTGCCCACCAGGTCGAAGAACCCCCAGCCGTTGGGGCACCGGCTGGTAACCGGCTCGGGGCGGATGCCGGCGGGGGGGGGGTAAGCGGCGAGGAAGTCGGCCGACTCGCCGACGGTGTATTGCGTGGTCGCCCCGGCCCAGGCCGCATGGTCCCACTCGATGCGCGTCGGGAGCCGATAGCCGTCGGCCCCGAAGCGGCAGAGCCAGTCGTCCGAGCCGCCTGGCTCGCGCACGTAGCAGGGCGTCCGACCCTCGCGGAGGCTCAGCCAGTTGCAGAAGAGGATCGCGTCGACGAAGCTGAGGCCGTTCATCGGAAGATCCCCGTCGACGTCGGCGGGGATCGACAGGCCCCGGATCCGATCGCTCAGGGGAACATCCCGATCGTTCAGGAAACGGCGGAACTGGCCGACGGTCACCTCGGTGGTCGACATCCACAGCGGCAGGACGATCGCGTCACGCGACCGCGACGCGCCGATCGGCGGCTCGACCATCGTGAGGCCCAGCCCATTGACGAACCAGTGCCGGCCCGCCGGCGCGCGGCGCCCGTCGGCGATCGCCGGCAGCTCGATCCCCCAGCGGCGCAGAGCCCAGCCGGCGACGCTGTGAATCGCGCCGTCGGGGCTCTCGGTGTACAGCTCGCTCAGCACCAGCCCCAGCGCGCGGCGCTCGGGCTCGCGCACCCGCTCGGCGGGGATGCGGCCCAGCGCCGTGCACAGGCCGACGCGGAGCGCCGGGTCATCCACGCGGCGGAGGATGGCCGCCAGCCGGGTGAGGTCGCCGTGCCAGTCGGCGAAGTGGTGGATCAACGCGGCGCGGTCGCTCTGATCGGCGTCGATCGCCAGCATCGACCGCGCGGCGTCGAGCTCGCCGAATTCCAGTAGCGCGATCGCGAACCGGCTGCGCGTCTCCAGGTCGGCGGCGGCCTCGAAGCCGTCGCGCAGCCGCGGCACGCACGACGGCCCGGCGGCCGCCAGGGCCGCCAGGATCTCCCGGCTCGACGCCGGCGGCGCCGTCGGGATCCGGTCGATCAGGAACCGCGATCGATCATCGCCGAGCATCGTCAATACGATCGCCGCGCGCAGGCGGCGGGTCGGGTTGCCCGACAGGTCGTCGAGGGCCCCGCGCAGGATCGGGATCGTGTCGTCGCGCGCCGCACGCAGGTCGGCGACGATCAGTGGCACCGACTCGGACCGGGCGGTCAGTACCGACTCGGCCAGCGCCTGCCGCCGGCCTTCCTCGGAGCGCCGGATCGCCTCAAGCTGATTGTGGAAGTGCACCGCCGCCCAGGTGCCGCCGACGGCCATCGAGAAGAGCAACACCAGGACCAGCGCGCCCAGCGCGGCCAGCGGCCTGTTGCGACGGCACCAGCGCCAGGCGCGCTCCACCGGACCCACGGGCCGGGCGGCGATCGGCCGGCCGTCGAGGAACCGGCGCAGGTCCTCGGCCAGCCCGGTCGCGGTGGCATACCGACGGTCCGGGTCGCGCGCCGCGGACTTCAGGACGATCGTCTCCAGGTCGCGCGGGATCATTGGATCGATCGACCGCGGCGGCACCGGCTCGCGAGTCAGGATGTCCGTCACCAATTTATGGCGATCCGATTCCGGATAGGCCGGCCGGAGCACCAGCAGCTCGTAGAGGGTCAGCCCCAGGCTACAGATGTCGCTGCGGATGTCGCCCTGACCGCGGAGGCGCTCGGGCGCCATGTAGCGCAGGGTGCCAATCACGTCGCCTGTCTCGGTCAGACTGGCATCGTCGTCCAGGGCCTTGGCCAGGCCGAAGTCCGTCACCCAGATCGTCCCGTTAAGATCGAGCAGCAAGTTGGACGGCTTGATGTCGCGGTGGAGGATCCCCTGACCGGCGGCATGCGCGAGCGCCTCGGCAACCTTCATACCGATGCGGGCGATGTTGTGGAACCGATCGCGTCCGGGGCTGCCCAGCGACGAATCGCCACCGCCGCGGCGGCGGCCTGACCGCGCGCCGGCCGGCTGCTCGATCGGTCCAGAGCCGAGTCCCTCGATCGACCCCGGGGCGAGTCCCTTGACGGGTTGGACCCACATCGTGTCGCCGGTGCCGGCCTCCGTCGCGTCGGAGGATTGTCTCGCCCCGCGTTCATCGGTCTGTCCGGTCGACGGGCCAGGTTGCCCCCACGGTTGTTCGAGCCGGCGGGCCAGGGCCGATGCGGCCGTGGTCGGGGCGTTGCCGGGCTCCCGCGTCTCGACGCCGCCGCCCCGGCGCGGCGTGGAGGCCAGCTCCGACCGGTCCCGCATCTGCCGCAGCTCGAGCATGACATTGTCGAGCCCCGGGCCGTCGATGAACTGCATGATGTAGAAATGCAGGCCGTCGCATTCGCCGACCCCGAAAACCGGGACGATGTTGGTGTGGTGCAGCCGCGCCGCAGCCCGGGCCTCGCGGCGGAACCGCTCCAGGGCCTTGCGGTCCTTGGCCACGGCACCGGGCAGGATCTTAAGCGCCACCCGACGGCCGAGGGACACTTGCTCGGCCTCGTACACCACGCCCATCCCGCCACGCCCAACCTCGCGGATCACCCGGTAGTCGCCCAACTGCCGTAGCGCCGGGGTCGGCGGAGCGGCTGTCCGACCGGCCGAGCCAGCAAGGACCTCTTCTGCCTGCTCGACCTCCACCAGCGCGGGGAAGAGCTCGCGGATCTCATCACCCATCGCCGGGCAGCGGTCGATGTATTCCTGGGGGGACGGCCGCTCGCCGCGGCGATAGCGCTCGGCGAACTCCTCGGCCAGCTCATCAAACAGCCCGTAGTCGCCCGACCCGCTCGAAGTGGACAGCACCATGGTTCACAGCTCCTCTCCCCCGCCCGGCATGGTCAAGAGCACATCTTTGAGTCGTTTGAGAGCACGAAAGTAGCGCTTGGCTCCAGCCTCCTGGCTGATCCCCAGAACCTCGGCCGTCTCGGACCGGGAGAGCTGCTCGAAATGCCGCAAGGCCAAAACTTCACGATCGATCGGGTCGAGCGTGTTGAGTGCCTCCTGGACCCGCAGCAGCCGCTCGGCGCGGAGGGCGGCCTCGGTGGGCGAGGTGT
>JAKAUH010000147.1 GCA_021818605.1 Planctomycetota bacterium | reverse complement strand
CCGTCTATTCCCAGCGTTCCGCCTCTTCTTATTACCAGTCGCGGATGGATCGAGGAATCCCAGCATGGCCCAGACGATCACCCAGGTGGATGCCTTCACCGATCGCCGCTTCGCCGGCAACCCCGCAGCGGTCTGCGTGCTCGACGAGCCGGCGGACCCGCGCTGGATGCAGGACGTCGCCGCCGAGATGAACCTTTCCGAGACCGCCTTCGCCGCGCGTGGCACGGACCCGGCCACCTTCGGCCTGCGATGGTTCACCCCCACGTCCGAGGTGGACCTCTGCGGACACGCGACCCTCGCCACTGCGCACGTCCTGTGGGAGGAGGGCCACATTCCCGCCGGCGCGGTCCCGCGATTCGAGACCAGAAGCGGCGTCCTGTCCGCTCGTCGCGGCCCCGACGGTATCGAGCTCGACTTCCCCGCCGAGCCGCTGATCTCCGAGGTCACATCCGCCGACGAGGTCTCCCTGCTCGCGGCAGCCGTCCCCGCTCCGATCCGCTTCGCCGGTCGCAACCGCATGGATGTCCTGGTGGAGCTTGACGACGAGCCGACCCTCGTCGACCTCCAGCCCGACGTCCGACGGCTTCAGCGCCTCGCCGCACGGGGAGTGATCGTCACCAGCCGCTCGGCCGACGACCGCTTCGACTTCGCCTCCCGTTTCTTCGCCCCGTGTGTGGGCGTCGACGAGGATCCGGTCTGCGGCTCCGCCCACTGTTTCCTCGGGCCTTACTGGGGCGCCCGGCTGGGCAAGGCCCGCCTCGTCGGACACCCGCGCTCCCGCCGCGGCGGTGTCGTCGGAGTCCGGCTCGAGGGCGCCCGCGTCGTCCTGATCGGCCGGGCCGTCACCGTCCTCCGCGGCCAGTTGACCTGACGCCCCGCCGATCTTGCCGCCCCTCCGGGCCCCGAGTATGATTTCGGTAGAAACTGTCATACCAGACACGGCGGGAACAACTCGTGACACTCACGCCGGCCGCACAGAAGTTCGTCCTGCACTGGGGCGAGATGGGTCAGGCCTGGGGCATCAATCGGACGATGGCCCAGGTCCATGCCCTGCTGTTCGTCGCGCCCAATCCCCTCGACGCCGAGGAGATCAGCCGCCTGCTTGATGTGAGCCGGTCGAACGTGTCGACGAGTCTGCGCGAACTGATCACCTGGGGCGTTGTGCGACGGGTGCACACCATCGGAGACCGCCGCGATCGGTTCGAGGCGCTCAAGGACGTCCTCGACACCTTCCGCGTCATCATGGCCGAGAGGAAGCGGCGCGAGATGGACCCGACCATCGCTCTGCTCGAGCATTGCGTCGAGGAGGCCCGGCACGGCGATCCGTCCGAGCAATACACCCGCGAGCAACTGGAGAAGATGCTCGAGTTCACCCGGATGGTGACGAGCTGGTACAGCCATGTCGACCATCTTTCGACGCCTGCCCTGCTCCGCCTGTTCCGGGGCGGAGCGATGCTGGCGAAGGTCTTCGGCCTCCGCCGTAAACGCAAGAAGCCCGGCTCGACCGACCAGGAAAAGGCCGTGGTGAACGGCCCGGGCGGGACGGTGTAGCGGCGGGCTGAGGGCGAGATCATGCCGGGCGTGGGTCCTGGCATCCTGTTCGATGGCCCGCTCCCTGTTGGGCGCGAGTGTCCAGACCCCGCTCCAGGCCAGGACCGAAGGTCCGCCGCGCTCGCTCTGGCCTGAGCTGGCGCGGGAGACCTGCGGTCGGGCTTCACGGCGGAATCAGGAGACCCGCGGCGAACAGAGGCCGGTCTTCCTCGCCACTCGCCACTGATTCCTCGCCCCTGTTCTCATCAATGCCGGAACAAAAACTCCTTCGAGTTGATCAGCACCCAGCCGAGGTCCTCGACGGCCTGGCGGCGGTCCTTGGCGGATTTGAGGTGCTTGACCGCGGCCTCGAGTTCGGACGCTGCCGGCTCGCGGCACAGGGCGACGCGGTAGAGCTCGCGGGTGATCTGCTCGGGCGTCATCTTGCTCTTCGCCAGCCGGGCCATCTCCCCCTTATCATCGCGGAGCTTCCCATTGACCGTCGCGCCCCCGATGAGCTGGAGGGCCTGGGACAGGTTCGACTCGCTTTCACGCTCGCACTCGCACGCCAGCTCGCGCGCCGGCCGGCCGAACGTCTTGAGGAATGGGTTGTCCATCTTACCGTCCGGGATCTGCGTCGCCCGGGCGCCGCTGGGCAGGCCGTCGAACTTCGTCGAGGTCCCCGTCACGCTGGAAATCGCATCCAGCAGCACCTCGGCCGGCAGCAGCTTCGTCTGGCAGTGCGAGAAATACAGCGAGTCATCCACGTTCAGCGAGTTCGTCGTCGCGCTGAGCTGATACGTCCGGCTCAGAACGATCGTCCGGATCAGCGGTCGAAGGTGATAGCCGTTGTGGACGAACTCCGTCGTCAGCCCCTCGAGGAGCTCGTCGTTCGACGCCGGGTTCGAGTCGCGGAAGTCGTCCACCGGCTCGACGATCCCGCGGCCCATCAGGTGATACCAGATCCGGTTCACCAGGCTTCTGGCGAAGAACGGATTCTCCGCGCCCGAGAGCCACGAGGCCAGCCGCACCCGCCGCTCGGACTGTCCGGCCGCGTCGTCGAACGTGGGACCGCCCAGGGCGCGGGGCTTCATCGTCTGACCGGTCCTCGGCTGGTGGACGTCCCCCGATCCAGTGACGTAAACGACCTCCTCGTCCGGCAGGTTCCCCTTCTTCCGGCTCACCTGCGAGAAGAACGCCGCGAAACCGTAATAATCGTCCTGAGTCCAACGCTCGAACGGGTGGTTGTGGCACTTGGCGCACTGGATCCGCACGCCCAGGAAGAGCTGCGCGGTAGTCTCCACCGCGCTCTCCGGATCGCGGCTAATCCGGTAGTAGTTGGCCGCCGGGTTCTTGAAGGTCGAACCCTCAGCGGTCAGCAGCGCGCGGACGAACTCGTTCAGCGGCACGTCGCGCTGGATGCTGTCGTGAATCCAGCGGTGGAAGACATACGCCCCCTTGGACTTGATCAGCCGGCCGTTGGAGCGGAGGATGTCGGCGAACTTGAGTGCCCAGAAGTCGGCGAACTCGCTCCGGTTCAGGAGCGAGTCGACCAGCCGGGTGCGGCGCTCCGTTTCAGGCCAGGCGAGGAACTGGTCGACCTCCTCGGGCTTCGGCAGGACGCCGATGACGTCCAGATAGGTCCGGCGGATGAACTCGCGGTCGGTGCACCGCTCGGACGGGCGGATTCGCATCCGGTTGAGCTTGGCGAAGACCGTGCGGTCGACCACGTTGTCGCGTGGGACCTCGGCATTGGCGAAGCCAGGCACCTCGACCAGGTGGGTCAGCCGGACGTTGGCGACGAGGTTCAGGTAATGCGCGATGACGGCGACCTCGCCGCGCGTCTTGAACCGGACGTAGCCCTCGGCGTCGACCTCGGCGATTTCGGGGTTCGACGAGTCGTAGTAGCAGATCGGCGTGACATCGCGGGATACGCCCGACTCGTCATACACGCGCACCATGAGCTGCTGCGTGGAGGCCGGGGCGATCAGGACGCGAGGCTCGGGCAGGACCTCCAGCCGGACGGGCTTTGGTCCGCCGGCGTCGTCCCTGGCTCCCTCGGCGATCCAGTCGTGGAGGAACTCGTAGGTCTTGGTGTTTCGATGCAGCCGCA
Source organism: Planctomycetota bacterium (assembly GCA_021818605.1). Classification (GTDB taxonomy): domain Bacteria; phylum Planctomycetota; class Planctomycetia; order Isosphaerales; family Isosphaeraceae; genus JAKAUH01. The sequence goes on along the minus strand of JAKAUH010000147.1, from coordinate 524 downwards.
GCCCGCCCTCATGCGGGACCTCGCCCAGCGGTTTGCGGAGGAGCAGGCTGGTCTCGGCCGCCATCGGGTTGATCCGACGGCCGCCCGCCTCGCGCGAGAGGATGGCAAAGTCCTGATCGGGCAGGTAGCCCCGCAGGCTCAGTCGGAATCCCCCCTTGCCGGTCGGCGTCCCGTGGCAGGCGCCCATGTTGCAACCCGCCTGGCTGAACGCGGGCATCACATCCCGGCGGAAGCTCACCGGGCACGGCCGGTCCATCCCCTCGACGGTCAGCGACGAGACGACCTCGACCCGGCCTAGCCGGGCCACGATCGCCGTCGAGCCGTTCGCTCGCGGGATGACCCGGCCATGCAGGTTCACCGTCGCGATGCGCGGGTCCTTCACCACCCACTCCACGGAGCGCGTGGCATCACGCACCATGCCGTCGGCCCCGCGCTGCGTGGCAATCATCTGCTGCGTGGCTCGCCGGCCCATCAGGTGGATGGTCCTGGGCTCGACCGAGATCGCCGCGGTCGTCGGGTTCAAC
>JAKAUH010000248.1 GCA_021818605.1 Planctomycetota bacterium | reverse complement strand
GAAGACCCGATCCGCCGGCGGGCCGGCAGGCGGATCGGGTCGAGGAGAGACGTGACGAGACGAGACACATCGAGCCGAATCTTGCGCGTCACTGAAGATCCGCTTTCAGCTTGTCGACATCAGTCAGTGCGGAGGCCGGTATCACCATGGGATCGCTCCGACGCCACCCACCTTGCCGCGCCTGGGCGAATTGCTTGCCGGAGATCTTGAGCATCTCCTCGTGGATGGGCTTGAAGCGCGGGTCCTGGGGCGAGTTGAAGGATCCGACGAAGACCCGGCTGGAGGTCCGGTCGTGATGGACATAGACCGGCATGCCGAGCTTGCGGATGTCGGGCGAGCGGGCGAGGTTGTCGGCCAACCGCTCGGCGTCATCGTGGGCCGTACGGAGGGGACTGCTCTTGGGATCGATGATCGAGCTTGCGAGTGAATGACCGTCGCCGTTGAGGTTGAACGTGCTCCGGCCGGTGAACTGCGCGACCTGGAGGCTGTAATGGCCGGAGCAGTGGACGATGCTCTTCAACCCGCGGTTCATGCTGACGACCAGCCGGTCCGGGGCGCGGGGATAGAGCAACTGCGCTGGGACATAGGGATTCGTCGTGCGGATGGCGTGTGAGAGCCCCTGTCGCCAGGCAAACAGCTTGGGCATCCCGTCGAGGCACTTCGGCCGGAGCTTCTTGACCTTGTGCAGCAGGAGCTCGCTCCCCATCAGGGTCTTCTCGTCGCCGACGAGCACCGCGGCCTCGTCGTGGATGCGGATCTGCTCGGGCTGCTTGATCGCCGCGCGGGTGGTCATGCTGGGCGCCTGGACGGGCACGCCGCGGATGTTACTCTTCATCGGCCATTCCTTGGAGCGAAGGATGTAGGCCGGCAGCTTGAAATCCTGCCGCAGCTCCTTGCAGAGCGCCAGGGCCATGCGCTCCGAATCCGGCCCGCGGAAGACCTTGGCCAGCACCATGAAGGGGCCGTTCTCCTTGGTGAGCAGGTAGGGCTCGAGCGGGTCATCCGGCAGGGCGATCGTAACCTTCCTGAGCTCCTCGTCGGGGGTGGGGCCGGGCAGGACGCTGTTGGCGTCGTAAACCCGCCGACCTCCGGCGTCGGGGGCAGGAGCTGCCGCTGGAGCGGCGCCCGGCGCACCAGTGCCGGCGGCAGGCGGCAGCGCCGTGGGCATCCGGCCGGCACCGACGCCCTGCGTGGCCGAAGGGTACGGGGTCGCGGGCACACGGGGCGTTCCCGCGGTGCTCGACCCGGGGACCTGGGCGCCCGCGGGTCCGCCCGCCAGGCAGCCGAAAAGGGCCATTGCGGCCATCGTCTTCTTCATGGTGGGAGATCCCTCTCTTGACGATTCGACGCCGGACCCGCCTGCGGGGGGGGCGTGAAATCGCGAGCCCGGGACCCCGCATCCTGCGCGGGTCCCCATTCCTGCCAGTGACCTGACCTGACCTGACCTGACCGTCGCGAGCCCGCCAATCCAGATGGGAAAGGCCCGGGCGCGGCTCGACCGGGGAGAAAATGCGCCGGATCATAGCAAAGCCGGCGGGTACGTCCAGAGCGGATTGTGCGGAATCGGCCGGCGACCGGCAGCCGGCTCCGGATTGATTGCCCAGATCCGGACCGGCGGTCAAGGTGTCGGCCATCGGGACAATGCTGGTCGGTCAGACCGAGAACGGCCAGTCGTCGCCGAGGGCAGATCGCTGGGCGCGGGTCAGCTCATCGATGCCCGCCTCGGCGAGGTCGAGCAACCGGTCGAGCTGATCGCGGCGGAATGTCCCGCCCTCGCCGGTCCCCTGGACCTCGACGAGCCCGCCGCGGCCGAGCCGCACGACGTTGATATCCACGTCGGCCGTCGAGTCCTCAACGTAATCCAGGTCAAGTACCGGCTCACTTCCGACCAGGCCGGCACTGACGGCGGCGATGCTGTCCACGAGGATCGTTCGGACATCGTCGCCGCGGCGGAGCCGCAGGGCGTCGGCCACCGCGACGAATGCGGCCGTGATCGCGGCGGTGCGCGTACCGCCGTCAGCGTTGAGCACATCACAATCGACGTTCACCGTGAACGGGCCGAGCGCCTTGCGGTCGACGATCGCGCGCAGGCTCCGGCCGATCAGGCGCTGGATCTCGGTCCCGCGGCCGTCGGTCCCGCGACGCGCACGCGTCGGGGTGCTGCCGGGGAGCATCGAGTACTCGGCCGTCAGCCAGCCGATCCCCTTGCCCTCAAGGAACGGCGGTACCGTCTCGGAGACCTGCGCGGTGACCAGAACGACCGTTGAACCCGAGCGGTACAGCGCGCTGCCGGGGCTGTTCCGAACGTAGCCGCGCTCGATCGAGACGGGTCGGAGCTGGCCGGGGGAGCGGCCGTCGTGTCGGGGCATCGTGGGTTGTCTCCAGAGAATCATCCGGCGCCGCGGCTTCGACGACCCGAAGCCAGGCTCCTTCTGTTCGGGTTCAGCCCGGCATGTCCGCGAGCAGCCAGACGAGAAGCGCCATCTGGAAATGGAGCCGGTTGGCGGCCTGCTGGAGGACATGGCTGCTGGGCCCATCGAGGACGGCCGACGTGACCTCCTCCTCGCGGTGGGCGGGCAGGCAATGCAGGAAGATCGCGTCGCTACGGGCCCGGGCCAGCAGCGCCTCATTCACCTGGTACGGCGCGAACGCCTCCTTGCGGCGCACGGCCTCATGCTCCTGCCCCATGCTGGCCCAGACGTCGGTATAGATGACGTCCGCGCCGGCGACCGCGGCGGCTGGGTCCGGCTCGTGGTTGATCGTCTGCCCCGGGAACCGTGCGGCGAGCCGCCCGCGGAACTCAGGTGGGAACTGGTAGCCCTCGGGACTGCACAGGACGAACTCGGCACCCAGCAAGGCCGAGGCCACCGACAGCGACCGCGCCACGTTGTTGCCGTCGCCGACGAACACCAGCCGCTGCCCGCGCGGCGAGCCGCGCAGCTCCTCGATCGTCATGAAGTCGGCCATCGCCTGGCAGGGGTGAGACTCGTCCGACAGGGCGTTGATGATCGGGATCTCCGCGGCGGCGGCCAGCTCCAGGATGGTGGAGTGCGAATACGTTCGGACAGCCAGCGCGTCGACATATTGCCCGATCACGCGGGCGAAGTCCTCGACGCTCTCGCGCGTGCCCAGGCCGACGTCCTCGCCACGGAGGAAAATGGCGTTGCCCCCCAGCCGAGCGATCGCGGCCTCGAAGCTGACGCGGGTGCGCAGCGAGGGTTTCTCGAAAATCAGCCCGAGCGTCCGGCCCGACAGCCATTGCGGCCGGTTGCCTGATTTCTCGGCGCGCTTCAGCTCGATCGATCGATCGATGAGCAGCCGGGCGTCCTCGGCGCTCAATTCCAGCAGGTCGACGAAGTGGCGGAGCATGGCGGAATACCCGAAAATCAGGCGACGGACCGACGCAGGACGTCGGCCAGGATGGAGCAACCCTCGTCGATCTGCTCGTCTTCGATGTTCAGCGCGGGGAGCAGGCGAACGACGTGACCGTGCGTGGCGTTGATCAGCAGGCGGCGCTCGAGGCACTGGCCGACGATCTCGCTCGCGTCGATCGTGAGATCCACGCCGATCATCGTGCCCAGCACGCGGATCTCGCGGATCAAGCGGGGCAGCTCGGCGCTGAGCCGCTCGAAGTGCCCGCGGAACCGCTCGCCAATCGCGACGCCCCGCTCGAGCAGGCCATCCTTCTCGATCGTGTCGATGGTCGCCAGCGACGCGCGGCAGGCGATCGGGTTGCCACCGAAGGTAGAGGCGTGCATCCCCGGCTTCAGCACCGAGGCGACCACCGGCTGGGCGATCATCACGCCCATCGCCACGCCGCCGGCCAGGGCCTTGGCACAGGTGAGGATATCCGGCTGAATCCCCGTGTGCTGGTAGGCGAACCACTTGCCGGTGCGGCCCATGCCGGTCTGCACCTCATCGAGGATCAGGAGCACGCCCCGGCGGTCGCAGAGCTGCCGCAAGCCGGTCAGATAGTCGGGCGTCGGGATGTTGATCCCGCCCTCGCCCTGGATCGGCTCGACGAGGACCGCGGCGGTTTGGTCGTCCAGGACCGCGGCCACGGCTGGCAGGTCGTTATAGGGGACGTACTGGAACCCGGGGACCATCGGCTCGAAGCCGGCGTGATACCTGGGCTGCGGGGTGGGCGAGAGCGCGGCGTAGGTGCGGCCGTGTAAGCC
>JAKAUH010000153.1 GCA_021818605.1 Planctomycetota bacterium | reverse complement strand
ATCGACCGGTTCCTCCCCCGGTTCCTCGAGCGCTGCGCGACGTTCGACGGCCGCCTCGGCCCCTCCGAGAGCGATCTCGAAGGCGAGCCCGGCGCCGATCTCGAGGACGAGGATGACGACTGACCTGACCTGACCTGACCTGACCTGATCAGGGCTGACCTGATCAGAACTGACCTGACCGGATTCCGGCGCGTGCGGCCTTCACTCCCTCTCCCTGGCCGGCCTGCGCCTGCAATGGCACCCGGATCGAGACATTTGGGAAGACGTGTGAGCGCCCGAGCGAGCGGACGATCGTGCGCCGCGCAGCGGCGCGTTGCGGCGCGACCGGGTGATGCCCAGGATCGGCACGACCCGGATCGGCGGCATGATGCGATGCGACGCGACGCGACGCGACGCGATGCGACGCGGTGCGACGACCAATCGCGAGACATGGGCACGAAACTTGTGAGGTAAGTGGCTTATCCACTCCTCAACGTGGGCCATGGAAGCCCCGGCACCGCGCCCGAGACCCATGAGGGAGTTCGTTCCTCTCCCTCGAGCCGGCAGATAAGAGCAGGGATCGCGTCGTTGTACATATCCAAGGAGGGATGGCCATGCGCATTTTCATGGAGACACGCTCGCCGGGATCTGGGCGGCGGCCGGTTGCCCGCGGCGTGCTGGCCGCGGTGGTGCTGGTCGCAATCGGCCTGTCGGGCCTGGCGGCGGGCGGCGAGCCGAACGGGCGAAGTCAGAAGCCGGCGCCGGCGCTGGTGCGCGTGAGCCGGACGATCGCGCAGGACCAGGGGGCCTGGGTGATCGACTACCGGCTGCGGCACACGGGATCGACCGGTGTGATCATCATGCCCGATGAGATCGCGGCGCGGGTCGACGGCTGGGTGTCGAACTCGCGCGTGCCCAGCCACGCGACGCCCCGGCGGTCGACGCTGGCGATCGAGCACGGGCCCGACTTCACGGCGGTCTGCGACGTGATCACGGCGGTCGACGAGGCCCAGCGGTGCCGCGAGCGGCTGGTCGTCTCGGCGTGGGCCGAGGACCTCTGCCCGTGCCGGTCGCGCGCCGCGTGCGGCGAGAAGGCGCGGCAGGCCGCGGCAGGCAAGGGGCCGGCCGGGACGGTCGACACGACGCAAAATGCCGGGAGGGCAGGCGACCGGGTTCCCTTGCCGGGCCCGACGGGCCCGACGGCCGGGCTGCCGATGTCGATCGCGCCCGGGGGGCTGGTGCACGTCCGGATGCGACTCGAGCATCATCATGTGCTGTATGGAGACTATGATCCCCTGCTGGCGCTGCGGCGGGTCGAGATCCGCCTGGGCGGTTCGACGGTGCGGGACGTCGTGCCGCTCGATCACGAGCAGTACCTGGCGCAGCCACGGTTCACCTGGCCCGAGCCGCCCGAGGAGCGCAGGGACACGCATCATGCGCTGTCGGGCCCGGACAGCCTGCATCTGGAGGCCCACATTCCGGGGCACCACTATTACCGTTATCCCGACCGGCCGGTGCGCTACAGCACGCCGATGCGGTTGCGGTTCTCGTACCTGATCGCCGCCGGGACCGAGGGAGAATGCCGGGTGCGGGTGGCGCAGTACAGGGACACGCCGACCTCGTGGCGGATGCTCAATCACGCCGGGTTCGAGAAGGGCCTGAACGTCGTCGGCCGCTGGACGCGGGTCGAGCGGGTGTTTACCACCGATGCCGAGGCCACCACGCTGGCGCTGGACTTCCGCATCGCCGGCGACAGCGACGTCGGCGAGATGTGGATCGACGACGTCAGCCTCGAGCCGGTCGGCGGCGCGGGGCAAGAGGGGCCGTGAATCACCGGCCGGGGCCGTCGGTGAGCCGGCCGGCGGGGGAGACTGCCTCAGCGGAGAGGCAGTTTCCGCCATCGTCGAAGATCACGGTGCAGCAACGCCATGGAGATCAGGTTGCGATGGGCGTGGGACAGGCGAGATCCAATCGTCTCGTCTTCATTGAAACATTGAAGCAATCCGCGCTCATGGCAATCGACCTGATTGCCGCTCGGGGCCAGGCCGACGATCCGGACCGAGGCGCCCTCGTCCGGGGGGACAGGATCGAGCAGCGTGGCCGGCCCCGAGCGCTTCTGAAGCCTGGTCGGGGTCGGTGCTCGAGTTGGCACAGCAATCGACCACTCCGCACTTGCCGTCGGGAAGCTGGATGACAATGCTTTCACCCTTGCCGGCGCCAAGGACATGGACCTCGAGCCGGGGGACGTCGATCGTCGTCATCTGCGTGATATTACGCCGGCAGAAAAGTCGGTCAGGCTCTCAGCCTGACTCGCCTTCACTGTCAGGCTGAGAGCCTGACCGACTTGAGGATCTTCCTTGCCGGGGTTATAGAGCGCATGGCAGATGGGTGGCTCACGGAGGGGTCGGGCCGGCCAGGAGTCTGAGCCGGCGGGGCTCGGAATCCTTTCGGGACAGACTCTGAAGGCGGCCGCCGAGTTCCCTCAGATGATGGAGCCCGGCGCCGCCGTTTGTTGAGGAAGCCGCATCCGTCCGCTCGACTACCCGTCACTTCCCCGAGGGATTCGCCACGAAGGCGTGGAAGACCCCGCTGGCGTCCGAGTAGAACCCGGTGATCTCGCCGGCGTTGTTGATGCCGGTGATCTGCGTCACCTCGACGCCGTTATTGAACGCCTCGCTCGGATCATCCAAAAACGTGTACTGGCCCGTATTCGTATTATAGATGAACCCATGCTGGCTTGTCGTCGAGTCGCCGTAATATCCGACGGCGATTCCCTTGTCGTTGACCGCCAGCACCTGCGAGAACACGAATGTCGCGCCCGGCTCGCCCGGCACATTCGGGATCGTCGGATCAGCGATTGGGGTGCCGGTAAACGTGTGCGGGCCCTTGCCCTTCACCGAGGCCGTGTTGACCATGAAGCCATGGTCCTGGCCGTCGGTACCGACATAAAAGCCGACCACCAGCCCCCGGTTATTGATTCCCTGGGCGTTGACCGTGTTCGGGCCCGACGGAGCGTTGATCGTGTCGAACGTCTTGCCGTTCACCCGCAGGAAACCCGGCATCATCCCGTTCACTGTGTCCTGGCCGACGATCATCCCCCGGTCGTTGATGCCGAACGCGGTCGCGGCCGAGGCGCCGGTCGGGACAAACGTGTGCACCTTGCCGTGCGACAGGAAGAAGGCGTGGTTATTCCCGTCGGTGCCGACCACCACGCCAGCTCTGTTGATCCCGAAGGCATTTGCGGTCGTCGATCCGTTGATGTTCAAAAGCTGGAGCCGGTGCGAGCGGAGCGGGTTCGCGACGAAGTTATGGAAGGCGCCGCTGTTGTCGATGGTGAACCCGACCGCGGCGCCCGAGTTCGCGATGCCATTGTCATTGGTGCCGGCTCCCGCGTTCGTGCCGGCGCTCGGTCCGTCGAAGTTGACGAACTGATAACCGCCCGCGGCGGCCGTGCCGAGGAAGTTGACGGGTGCCCCGCCCGGCCTCATCGCATTGGGGCCGTGATGGTGTTCCATCGTGGCGACCTCCGCGGCGCCGTGGGCGCCGTGCGGCGTCATGACGCTGAGCAGGGCGCGTCCTTCCAGGGTGCTGAGAGTCGGGGTCAGATTGCGTCGGCGCGGCGAGCCGGGTGCACGGAACATGGTGGTCCTCCAGGGGTAGCCAGGCGTTGAGACGAAACGACGGATCGGATCTCGGGCGCAACCTGTCTGCCAGAGCGTCCGGAAAGCTCAAGGGCCGAGAAGAGCGGCCTCGCGAGGTCGGCAGGCGCCGCAAATCGGTTCAATTCCAAGCGACGATCTCACCTCCTGGAAGGGACATTGTCGAAAGAGCCCCGCGACGGACAGCGCATTCCGAGAAATCCTCGAGAAGCCGGTCGGAACCTCTGGAGTCGCGTCGCGCGCGGTTGCCACCAGCCACCCGATCGGCACGCCGGGCCGGAGACCGACCGCACCCCGTCTCCACTCGCCCCTCGCCCCTCGCCCAGCGCCCGTGCCGAACGCCGTCGCCCGCCCCAGCCGCGGGCACCGTCCCATTCACGTTGCTTTACAAACTGGCATCCAAGTTGCAGTACGTGATGGACCATTCCGCGGCGCGGTCGAAGGCCGTACCCGGATGTTCTTCTCGTGCCACCAATCCTTTCCCATCGGGGCCCGGAACCCCGTCGATCCGATCTTGACCGAGGCTCGAGTCGGCCCCCTGAA
>JAKAUH010000888.1 GCA_021818605.1 Planctomycetota bacterium | reverse complement strand
TCCCGTTAACCTTTTAACACAACCCCATTGGCGCGGCTCCCGCTCGGCGATAGGATGACCGGCAGGTGTTAAAACCTTAACAGGACGGGGCACGCGATGGCGAGACGGATGACGGAACCCTTGACGGAGCGCGAGGCGCAGATCATGGACGTGGTCTGGCGGCTGGGCGAGGCGACCGCCGACCAGGTGCGTGCCGAGGTGCCGGGAAGCCCGCACGACTCAACGGTGCGGACGCTCCTGCGGGTGCTCGAGTCCAAGGGATTTGTGGCGCACGAGGCGAGGGGCAAGGCGTACGTCTATCGCGCGACCATCGCCCGGCGCAAGGCGCAGGGCCAGGCGGTACGGAGCATCCTGACGCGGTTCTTCGGCGGGTCGGCCGAGGACCTGGTTCTGCGGCTGATCGAGGACGAGCAACTGTCGCCCGAGCGGCTCGAGGAACTGCGGCGGTCGGCAGCGGCCACGACGACGACGACGCGCGGCAAGCGGAAGAAAGGGGGTGCGTGATGGATCTGGCGAGTGGGATGACCGGTTGGCCGGCGGCATGGCCATTCGGGCTGGAAATCGCGGCGAGGGCCACGATCGTGCTGGCCATGGGACTCGTCGCCCAGTCCAGCATCGGCCGCCGGCGCCCGGCCGTCGGCGCGGCGATCGGGCACGCCTGCCTGCTGATGCTGATCCTCCTTCCCCTGACGACGTTGCTGGGACCGCGGCTGCCGCTCGCCTGGCTGCCGACGGGGCAACGAGCGCCGGCGGTGGCTCCGATCAACGCAGAGACCTCGCCAAACCTCAACGTCCATGTCAATCCAGGCATGATGCCGGCGCTGATGCCCGACCTCGCCGCGATGCGACGGGCGCGACCTGATGAGGCAATGCCCATCCCGGCGAGGCCCGCCCCCACAATCCCGGCCTCATCCCCACCGCCCGCAACAACGCTGCTCACCAGGTCATGGCGGCCGAGCTGGCCGGCGGTCGGGCTGACGGTGTATGCGACGATCACGGGCCTGATGCTGGTGCGGCTGGCCGCGTCGCTGGCGGCGGTGCGGCGGCTGCGCCGCGCGGCGAGCCCCGTGGACGACCCGGGCTGGCTTTCCGCCCTGGCACGCTGGCGGCAGGACCTGGGAATCCGACGGAAGGTGAAGCTGGCGTGGACCTCGGGCGCCAGCATCCCGCTGGTCTTCGGCTGGCTGCGGCCGACGATTGTCTTGCCGGAATCGCTGGCCGAACTCGACGCACAGGGCCACGCCGACGCGATCCTCCTGCACGAGCTGTCGCACGTCCGGCGCGCGGATTATCCGTGGAACCTGGCGCTGCGAGTCGTCCAGGCGATCTACTGGCCGCACCCCTTCGTCTGGCTGCTCGGCCGGTCGATCGCCGAATCCCGCGAGCGCACCTGCGACGCGGTCTGCGTCCACGCGATGGGCGACGCATCCTCGTACGGCGAGACCCTGCTGGCCGTCGCCGCCGGGCTCGCGCGACGGCCCGCCCCGGCGCTCGGCCTGGCGATGGCACGCGGATCGAGCCTGGGCAAGCGGCTGAAGCGGATCGCGGCCGAACGAGGCGAGGCGCATCCCTTGCCCCGGCCCGCCGTGCGCCTGCTGATCGCGGGTCTCGCGATCACCGCGGCGATCGTCGCCGGCGCCGTACGGTTCACCAGGGCCGAGGCCCAGGCGCAGGAGGCGAAGGTCACGAAGCCGCCAGGCAACGAGAAGGCGGCGGCGCCTCAAGCACCATCGCCATCAAAAGGCCGCGTCTTCCACCTCCAGATCGTCGCGGCCGACACCGGCAAGCCGGTGCCGAACGCCTGGGTGCGAGTCTGGATCGCAATGGATGACGACTGGCGCCGTACCGACGAGAACGGGCGGCTCGACATCGTCCACTCGACCGGGCCGGCGGATCGGCGTCTTACGGTGGACGTCTGGGGCGACGGCCGCGCGATGCAGCGCCACAACTGGGGCGCCGACCCGAGCCGGCCGATCCCCGAGGGCGACACAATCCGGCTCCTGCCCGGCGAAACACTCGGCGGCATCATTCAGGACGAGGAGGGCCGGCCGATTCAGGGCGCCATCGTGTATCTCTGGAGCCACAACTACAAGAAAAAGGACCCGCATGAGCTGCTCTACGACCTGCGCGCCACGACCGGCCCTGACGGCCGGTGGCGGACCGGCGGAGCACCCGAGACGAACGGCGAGCTGCTGGGGTTCTACGTCGTGCATCCCGATTTTCTCAGCGGGCGCGACTATGGCGATAAGAAGGCGATCCCGAAGATCGCCGAGCTGCGCGCCGGCAAGGCCGTCAGCGTGATGAAGAAGGGTGTGCCGATCGAGGGCCGGGTGGTCGACGCAAACGGGCGCCCGGTCGCCGGGGCCCGGGTGGTTACGGCCTCTTACCGCGGCGAGGTGTTCTCACGGGCCGACCGGTTCGAGGTGACGACCGACGAGCGGGGCCACTTCCGCACCGCCCAGGTGGCGAAGGGCCAGTGGTTCCTGCTGGCCCAGGCGAAGGGGCACGCGCCCGGCGAAACCCAGGTGCGGATCGACCAGGCCGTCCCGCAGGTGCAGATCGCGATGGGACGGCCGCACGTCTTTCAGGGACGGGTGCTCGACACATCGGGCCGGCCGGTCGAGGGGGCGATTGTCAATATCGACACCTGGCACGGATATCGGTACTTCGGGGTGCACCTCTACTCCGACGCCGACGGCCGATTCCGCTGGGACGACGCGCCCGAGGATGCGATGCTGGTGGGTGTCGATTGCCAGGGTTACCGGGGCCTGCTCCAGCAGAAGGTCCAGGCGGCCGATGGCAACATGGCCGAGTTCCGCATCGCGCCTTCGCTGTCGATCCACGGCAGGGTCAAGGACGCCGAGACCGGCAAGCCGATCGACGCGGCGGCCGTCGCCGTCGGGGCCGTCGACCCGAAGACCGGCGAGGTGAGGGCCTGGTCGAACGGGCCGGAGCTGGGCGTCGAGGTCGGGGTCTACCAGGGACGTCTGGACTTCAACTTCCCCGTGACGGCCGACGCGTACCGAATCCGGCTAACAGCCGACGGATACGAACCATTCGTGTCGCGAGTCTTCCGCCGCGAGGAGAAGGTTGTCGTCGACTACGACATCAAGCTCGTACCGGGCCGCGCGAAGGGACCGCCGGCGACCGTGGTGCGTCCCGACGGCCGGCCGCTGGCCGGTGCGCGGGTCCATTCCACCCGGCTCAACGAAATCATGAACATCGATGATGGAGTCGTCACCTCGCAGCGCGGGTCCGGCCGGGAGCTGTTGACCGGTGCCGACGGGACGTTCCCGATCCCCGATCGTGCCGAGCCGTTCGTCGTGCTGATCCTGGGCGACGACGTGTTCGCTCTGGCGAGCAAGGACGCGCTGGCGAAATCGCCCCGAGTCCAGGCCCGGCCATACGGACGGGTCGAGGGGCGGTTCCTCGTCGGCTCCCGGGCCGTGCCGGACCAGCCATTGGTCATCAGCGGACTGCTGCAGGACGAGTCGACGATGTACTGCACTCTGAACTTCAGCGCGCCGGCGAACACCGATCGCGACGGCAACTTCGTATTCGGGCGAGTCATCCCGCTGCCTTTTCTGCGAGTGGCGCGCCGGGCGAAGCAGTCGAGCACATCACGGGCCTGGTCGCTGGGCGAGCCGGTGCACGTCGCGCCGGGCGAGACGGCGCGGGTCACGGTCGGCGGCAAGGGCCGTCCGGTGGTCGGCCGCGTGCTCGCGCCCGAGGGCTGGAGCAGTTCGATCGACTTCACCGACCGCTCGATGGCGGGGATCGAGAGCAACCGGCCGTTCTTTCCTTATCCGCTCGAACTGGTTCGGGGCAAGGTGAATCTCATCGACGGGGCGATGTTCAGGTGGTCGCAGAAGTGGCAGCGCAGTCCCGCGGGGATCGCCTACCTCGATCGCCGCGTGGCCGCGCACGTCGACCTCGCCCCGGACGGCTCGTTCCGGTTCGACGACCTGCCCGCGGGCGAATACCGGCTGTCGGTCCAGGTTAACGAACAGCGAGGCCGCGAGCGCGGCCCGTTCGCCCGGGTCGTGAAGGAATTTACCGTGCCGATGATCCCCGGCACGCGCCGGCCCGACCCGCTCGACATCGGCGAGATTCGGCTGACCGTGCGCAAGGCGCCGAAGGCCGGCGATCCCGCGCCCGATTTCCGGATCACCACGGTAGATCGGA
>JAKAUH010000834.1 GCA_021818605.1 Planctomycetota bacterium | reverse complement strand
CATCGACATGGAGGCCATCGCGAAGGCCGGCCTGAAGCTGGGCGTCGACCCGATGGGAGGCGCCGCCGCGCGGTACTGGCAGCCGATCGCCGACACCTACGGGCTTGATCTCACGGTCACGAATCCCGCCTATGACCCGACCTTCCGGTTCATGACGCTCGACCACGACGGCAAGATCCGGATGGACTGCTCGAGCCCGTACGCCATGGCCAGCCTGGTCGGGCTGAAGGATCGCTTCGACCTGGCGTTCGGCAACGATCCCGACTCGGACCGGCACGGGATCGTGACGAGGTCGATGGGCCTGATGAATCCCAACCACTACCTCGCCGTGGCAATCAGGTATCTGCTGACCCACCGGCCGGATTGGCCAGGGTCGGCCGCGATCGGCAAGACGCTCGTCAGCAGCGGGCTGATCGACCGCGTGGTTGCCGGGCTGGGCCGGACGCTCCGCGAGGTGCCCGTCGGGTTCAAGTGGTTCGCCCCCGGACTCATCGACGGCTCGCTCGGCTTCGGCGGCGAGGAGAGCGCCGGCGCCAGCTTCCTCCGCCGCGACGGCGGCGTCTGGACCACCGACAAGGACGGGCCGATCATGGACCTGCTCGCCGCCGAGATCCTGGCCCGCACCGGCAAGGACCCCGGCGAACACTATCGAGAGCTGGCCGCGCAGTACGGCACTCCCTACTACACCCGGATCGACGCCGCCGCCACGCCCGAGCAGAAGGCGAAGCTCGGCAAGCTCGACCTGTCGGCCGTGAAGGCGTCGACGATGGCCGGCGAGCCGATCGTCGCCCGGCTGACCCGCGCACCCGGCAACGACGCCCCGATCGGCGGGCTCAAGGTCGTCGCCGAGAACGGCTGGTTCGCCGCCCGGCCGTCGGGCACCGAGAACATCTACAAGATCTACGCCGAGAGCTTCCGCGACGAGAAGCACCTGGAAGCGATCGTCGCCGAGGCCCAGCAGATCGTCGCCGAGGCGCTGCGCTGATATTCGCCCCCGCGCCCATCGATTGCCCCGGAGCGTTCATCGATCCGACCGCTTACGCCGGCAGGAAAGTAGGTCAGGCTCTCAGCCTGACACGCCTTCACCGTCAGGCTGAGAGCCAGACCTTCGGAATTCATTCCTTCACAGACTCTCAACTCACCCCGAACCGGAAAGCACCCGATGAGCACAACCCCACTTCGCGACCGGCCCGCCTGGAAGGCGCTCGAGGCCCATCACCGCCAGATCGGTGACCGGAATCTCCGCGAGCTGTTCGCGAGCGACCCCGGCCGCGGCGAGCGGCTCAACGCCGAGGCCGCCGGTCTGTTCCTCGACTACTCGAAGCACCGCGCGACCGACGAGACCTTCAAGCTCCTCTTTCAGCTCGCCGAGGAGTCCGACCTGCGCGGGCGGATCGACGCCATGTTCCGCGGCGACACGATCAACTCGACCGAGCATCGCGCCGTGCTGCACGTCGCCCTGCGCACCCCGAAGGGTCGGTCGATCGTCGTCGAGGGCAAGGACGTCGTGCCCGAGGTGCACGCTGTGCTCGACAAGATGTCGGCGTTCGCCGATCGGATTCGCTCGCGCGAGTGGAAGGGGTTCACCGGCAAGCCGATCCGCAACGTCGTGAATATCGGCATCGGCGGCTCCGACCTGGGCCCGGTGATGGCCTATGAGGCCCTCCGGCATTACAGCGACCGGGCGCTGACGTTCCGCTTCGTCTCCAACGTGGATGGCACCGACTTCGCCGAGGCGACGCGAGACCTCGACCCGGCCGAGACGCTGTTCATCGTCTCGTCGAAGACGTTCACGACGCTCGAAACGATGACCAACGCGCATACGGCGCGCTCGTGGTGCCTGGCGGCATTGAAGGACGATGCGGCCATCGCGCGGCACTTCGTCGCCGTGTCGACCAACGCTGATGAGGTCGGCAAGTTTGGCATCGACACGGCCAACATGTTCGGCTTCTGGGACTGGGTCGGCGGGCGGTATTCGATGGACGCGGCGATCGGGCTGTCGACGATGATCGCCGTCGGGCCCGAGGGCTTCCACGCGATGCTCGACGGCTTCCACGCGATGGACGAGCATTTCCGCACGGCACCGCTCGATCGCAACCTGCCCGCGATCCTCGGCCTGCTATCGGTCTGGTACACCGACTTCTTCGGCGCCGAGACCGTGGCCGTGCTGCCCTATGACCAGTACCTCAAGCGGTTCCCGGCCTACTTGCAGCAACTCACGATGGAGAGCAACGGCAAGTCGGTCACGCTCGACGGCCGGCGGGTGGACTACGCCACCGGGCCAATTTATTGGGGCGAGCCCGGGACGAACGGACAGCACTCGTTCTACCAGTTGATCCACCAGGGGACGCGGCTGATCCCGTGCGATTTCATCGGCTTCTGCCGCTCGCTCAACCCGCTGGGCAACCACCACGACCTGTTGATGTCGAACGTGTTCGCCCAGGCCGAGGCGCTGGCCTTCGGCAAGACGGCCGAGCAGGTGAAGGCCGAGGGAACGCCCGACCCGCTGGTGCCGCACCGCACCTTCGAGGGGAATCGCCCGTCGAGCGTCATCCTGGCCGAGCAGCTCACGCCCGGAATCCTGGGCGCCCTCGTGGCCCTGTATGAGCACGCCGTGTTCACCGCGGGGACGATCTGGCGGATCAACTCGTTCGACCAGTGGGGCGTCGAGCTGGGCAAGGTCCTGGCCAAGCGGATCATCCCCGAGCTGGAATCGAAGGACGAGCCGAAGCTGGCGCACGACGGATCGACCAACGCCCTGATCCGCCGCTATCGCCAGCAAAAGGCGCGCTGATCACGGCGACGCGGGGCGCGTCGCCCGTTCCCGCGCGGCGGCGGCCAGGCGGCCGAGCTCGCCATTCGGATCGCGCCTCGCCAGCTCGTCGAGAACCGCGATCGCCTCGGGCGTGCCGACCCGGGCCAGCACCGAGAAGGCACGCCTCGCCGCGATCGCCGATTCGACCTTCGGGTCCTTAGCGATCAGGATCTTTTTCATGCGGCGGCGGCGCTCGGTCTCCTCGCCGGGCAGGCCGGGCTCCGTGCGATCGAGGTCGACGACCGACGTCAACGGCCGGAGCTTCCCGGCGAGCAACGAGACGGCCCGATCCGGGATCTCGGCGAGGGTCCGGACGGCCCGATAGGCGGCCGCGCCGTCGTCCCCGCTCAGGTCGTCCCAGAGACGAGCGGGGTCGGGATCGCTGGCCACGGGCTTGCCCGCGGGCCGCGTGTCCCAGAGGTAGCAGGCTCCATCCTGGCCGCCGCTGACGAGCGTCCAGGAGTCGCGGCCGAAGCCGACGGTGTACACGTCGCCCTGGTGCCGGCCGCGATTCCAGACATTCGTCCCGGTCGACGCATCCCAGAGATCGACGTTTCCGCCCGCGACGCCGGTCGCCAGCCAGAGCCCATCCGGCGAGAAGCGCATGGACCCCTCGCGGAACCAGCTCGGCACGGAGAACACCGTCCGGAGCGCCATGTCATCGGCCCGCCAGACCCGGACCTTGCCGTCGAGATGGGCGGTGGCGATCAACCCGCCTTCCGGGGAATAATCGACGGCGAACATGCGGAGATCCTCCCTCGGAAGCGGCGCCCCTCCCGCTGGAGCGGGTGCGAGGTTCGCATTTGGGGCGGCGGCCTTGATCCGATCGGCGACCTTGATTTCCCGACGGCGCTCGCCGGACTCCGCATCCCAGAATCGGAGCATCTCGTCCCAGCCGGCGGTCGCGATCGTGCGGCCATCCGGGCTGAAGGAGAGGCCGTAAACCTGATTGTGAGGCAGCTTGGCGATCTGGCGGCCGTCCGTGGGATCGAGGAGGTAGGCCGACGACTGGCGGAAGACCACCGCGCCCAGTCGGGTCCCGTCCATCGCGAAATCCAGGCATTCGACCTCCGCATACGGGTCGCGCCCCTTCGGCCAGTCCCATCGATGCCGCAATTGTCCGTCCGGGATATTCCAGAGCCCGACGTGGACCCGATCGCCGACGCCACCGCCCGCGGCCAGTTGGCGGCCATCGGGCGAAAAGGCCAGCGTGGAGTACCAGGCCCCGGCCAGCGAGAGGGTCCGGATCTCCGACCCGTCCCGGGCGTCGACCAGTCGAACCGTGCCGGAATCATCCTCGTAGGCGATCGTACGGCCGTCGGGTGAGGCGGCGACGACGCTCGTCCCCAGCACGCCCGACGGCGGCGGAATCTGCTT
>JAKAUH010000894.1 GCA_021818605.1 Planctomycetota bacterium | reverse complement strand
ATAAAGATCGAGGAGGAACTGATAGCATGCGCCTTCATCCATCAGATCCTGGATTGGGAAATCCATCGCTTGACCTCCTGGAAAATGGGATGTCCTGCCTCATCAATGAGATACGACGATCGGCGAAAGTCAAGGGACGGGATTTACCCAATCTTGGCCCATGAGCCGAAGCTCTAACAAAACCTCGATCGGGGCTTGATTCCCAGCGGTTTTTTCGAGGTTTTGTTAGAGCCTCTTAGCTCTCTCGCGGATCATTGAAAACATTCCGACCCCCTGGCGCGGCCTTCCCACATCATGATCCCTGGCTGCGGCACCCGCGTTGTGCACGGATATGCCGCGATCCTGGGGTGTGCATTCGTAAGCACCGATAGTAGCGTACTTTTTCCGATATTCGGCGCACACACCAGCACCACCTGGCCCGCCCCCTCCCGCGATACGCGATGGCTCATGCCCGTCTTCTTCCCTCCAGCCTTCCCGTCCCGCCTTCCCGCCTTGCCCCGATCCACTTCCTCACGCAAATGGCTCATCTTTTGCTTGAGGTCGATCGGGAGCTTCCCTCCCCTTGTGCCTGGGTAGGACCCGGAACATCTCGCGCACGGCTTCCAGCCGCTCCGCGGGGGTCGGTGCCTTGCGGTAAGCTTCCTCGGCCTTGAGATACTGCGGGGAAAGCTTGGCTGGCCGGTCGCAGTCCTCCCTGTCGCTCATGGGACCAGCTTCTGGCACCGTGGCGACTTCCAGGTGCCGTTTCAACCCTCGCTCGTTTTCCGTCCGCATCGCGCAACACCCTCATCCTACCGGCCCGAAATGCCCAGGCTTGAGACCTTCATCCAGCATTCTCTTCAGGGGAATCCGATTTCACGCTTTTTGCTCGTTCTGACGGACCAGTTTATTCGATACCTGCGTCCCAGATCCGCCAGATACCCTATAATAAATTACGTCCGGGATGCCCCCAAGACTTCGTGAGGAGAGCGTCACCGATGTACACCGTGGAGTTTCTGCGGAGCCGCCGCGTCTGGTTCGAGGAATTGCTGGTGCCGCCCGCGTCATCGTCGACGAAGCGCGCGCACAACATGCACGTGCCGGGGCGAATGGTTGCCAAGACGGTGCTGGTGAAGGCGGGCGAGCGGTTCGTGCTGGCGGTCCTGCCGTGCACCAGCCGGATCGACCTGGCGCAGCTCGCGGCGCTGCTGGGCCTGCGCGCCGCGGACGTCCGGCTGGCGAGCGACGCCGAGTTGCTGGCGCTCTTCACCGATTGCGAGCCGGGCGTTGTCCCGCCGTTCGGCAAGCTTTACGACCTGGGCACGGTGTTCGACGTGAGCCTGCTGGAGGTCGAGGAGCTGGCGTTCAGCGGCAATCAGCGGCACGAGGGGCTGCGCATGCACGCGAACGACTACGTGGCGATCGAGGAGCCGCTGATCGGCTCGTTCGCCGAGCGGATCGCGGTTGCCGGCACGAACTCCCGGCGACGCCGGACGATCGGCGGACGGCGGGCGGGCTGAGGATTCCGAACGAAGAATTAGCCTCGCGCCGGTCCGAGGGCTGGCTGATGCGATCGCCTCGCGATCCGCTGCCTTGTGGTCGCGGTCGCGGCCGTCCTGCTCGGGAGCAGCATCCTGCCGAAGCGGGCGCGTCAGGAGTTCCGCGAGCAGGCCGGAGGCATTCGATGGACGATCGATCGCTGTTGCTGAACACCGACAAGTGATTCGCCTGCGACCCCGGCGCTCGCTCCTTCTTCCCGATCCGCGCACGCGATCGCGATGTCGCCTACGGCGTTGCTGCCGTGATGGTCCGGGTTCAGATAGCCCCGACCGCGGTGGATGCGGCCTGCCGCGATGTTATCCGCCCGTGGGGCTCGGCTCGCCGGGTCGGGGCGATGAGCTGGCCTTCGATCAGCGATCAGTGTTAGAACCTCTAACAAAACCCAGGTAACCGTACAGCCCTCCCGGCTAATCGGAGGTTCTGTTAGAGCCGCTTAGTCTGAAGAGTATGCCCAAACCCGAGTTCCTCGTCGTCGATCCGTGGACGCTCCATGTTCCGCCGAGCCGACTCAGTGGGGCTGACCCGTACAAGCTCCATCAGCAGATTGCACGTTTCGGGGCCGGCACGACCGGAATGCCCCCGCCGTGGGTCTACCGGGGCTCGGACGGGGCGCTGATGATCTACAACGGGGTCACTCGTGCCACTCTCATCGCTCGTCTCGCGCGTGGGACCACAATCACTGTTGAGGTTGTTCGTGATGCGAAGGTGCCGTTGGGCCACCTGCCGACGATCGGAGACCTGATACCATGAATGCCGAAGTCCGCCGCGAGCTCCTGAGGGTCCTGGACGCTCTTGGCGGATACACGCCCGACGTCCGATTCGGCCAGTTGCTCGCTAACCTCTCGTACATGGCCAAGAGCTTTACCGCCGAGGCTATCTGGGATGTCGAAGATGACGAATTGCTCTCCGCGGCCAGGAGCCATCTCAAGGAGCTTTCGGAGAGGCACGCTCATGCGTCGTGATGCCTGACGAGGCGATGCGGCGGACCGGTCTTTCGGCGCGCCGCTGACCGATTGGGTTCGGCCGGAGGGAGGCGCAATAAGATGGTGGAGGCGGCGCGGTCGATACTGGACGCACTGCCGGAGAACGTCGCGCCGCTCACCGAAGCGGCCCTCGCCCTGCTGGGTCAGCCCGGCGACCTGTTGGCCGACGGGACGCTTTACCTGGGCCATCGCCTGTGGGTAGCCCCCGAGAATTACGCGATGACGCTCTACCCGGGCCTCCCCGCGGAGACGCTCCGACGATACGCGGATCGATTCGAGCTGGAGATTCCAGATGTCTACGCCGGTTTCCTCATGGCGGTGAACGGGGCGTTCTGGTTCGGGATGTCGTTGGCCGGCGTGCCCAGGTCCATGCTGGGCTCACCACTGCTGCTCGATCGTCGCCGGCTCCAATGCCACGACCTCGGGATGACTGCGACCTCGGAGGCTCTCGAGTATCGGAAGGTATCCGAGGGAGCTTTCCACTTTGGGGGACGGCACTACTCTTATCGCGAGAACGTGGGGTACTTCATCGCCGGCGGCCGCATCGTCAGCCTGCGAGTGAGCGGCAAAATCGTCGGCGAGTCGGGCGATCTGTCAGACTTCCTCAGCGACGAATTGCGAGCATCCGCGGCCCTCGATGCGAAGTTGAAACCGCCAGGTTCAGCTCGCTGAGATCGTCGAGCCGGGCTCAATGAGGCATTCCGGCGGGCCAGCCAGCCCGTCCCTCGTCTCCTCGGACTGCGCTTCGGATTTCATTCCGTCCAGGCTTTCCCGCTCAGACCCCGCGCGTCATCTCCGCCACGGGCACCGGCCCCTGCGCGGTGTCCTCGGGTGCGAAGCCGCGTCGCATCGTGTTCTCGGTGATGCAGCGGGTTAGCAGGAACTCGAGCAGGTAATCGGGTCCGCCGGCCTTGGTGCCGATGCCCGAGAGCTTGAATCCGCCAAATGGCTGGCGGTCGACGGCCGCGCCGGTGATGCCGCGGTTGATGTAGAGGTTCCCCACGCGGAAGCCGCGGCGAATCCTCTCGATGTTCGCCGGGCTGCGGGAAAACACGCCGCCGGTGAGCGCGTACTGGGTGCCGTTGGCGATTCTCAGCGCGTCGTCGAGGTCCCGGGCCTTCAGCACGGCCAGCACCGGTCCGAAGATTTCCTCCTGCGCCACGCGGGCCTCGGGCGCCACGTCGGCGACGATTGTCGGTCCAACGAAGAAGCCCTGGTCGACGATCGGGCCGGGATCACCCTGGTATACAATCCGGCCCTCGCTGGCCGCGATCCGCTGGTATTCGAGCACCCGGCGCCGGGCGTCGGCGTCGATCAGCGGGCCGAAGATGGTCTCGGGGTCCTCGGCCGGCCCGACCTTGACCGCCCGCGCGGCCTCGACTAGCCGCGCCAGGAACGCGTCGTGGATGCCCTCCAGTGCGATGACGCGCGAGCACGCCGAACATTTCTGACCCGAGTAGCCGAACGCGCTCTGGATCACGCCGACGACCGCCTCGTCGAGGTCGGCGTCGTCATCCAGGATGATGGCGTTCTTGCCGCCCATCTCGGCGATGACCCGCTTGACGTGGTCCTGCCCCGGCTTCACCTCGGCCCCCTGGCGATTGATCAGGAGCCCCACGTCGCGCGAGCCGGTGAACGCGATGACGTCGACCCCCGGGTGCGTCACCAGCGCC
>JAKAUH010000056.1 GCA_021818605.1 Planctomycetota bacterium | reverse complement strand
CGGCACTCGGGCGGCCGGGGCGGTCCGGGCGCGTCAGGTCTTCCGCGCGCCGGGAGCGTCGTCGCCGATCCGCACGGTCGCCAGCCTGTGGTGGCCGACGGCGAACAGGGTGCTGGTGCACTGATCCAGGTCAAAATCGTGCACGTACATCGGTGCCTTCGCCTGGGAGAGGACCCGCTTCGCCTCGACGTCGCAGAACAGCAGGACGCCGTCGGAATACCCACCCGCGCCCAGGAGCCACTCGCCGCCGGGATGGAACACGAGACGCTCGATCAGGCCGCGGCCCTCGCCCTGCGCCTCACCGAGCCGGTGGGCCTTGCGCCAGTCGAAGACCTCGACCCGTGGCTTACCGTCCAGGTGGTCGATGTTTCCGATCCGGCCGATTCCACCGATAGCCAGCCGCGAGCCGTCGGGCGAGAACGCCAGGGCGCGGATGCCGCCGATCGAGTGCCGACGCTGGACCGGGTCCCAGGTGTAGAAGCCCGGCGCGTCGAACTGGGCGATGCGGCTGCCCGACTGGATTTCCCAGATATTCACATGTCCGACCTTGTCGCCGGTCGCGACCAGCCGGCCATCGGGCGAGACCGCGCAGGCGAAGAGCATCGAGGAGAAGTGGTGCGGAGTGAGCTCGGCATGCCCGCGCAGCTCGTGGCCGAGCTCGCCTGTCTTCCCATTCCAGAGGCGGCAGACCATGTCGTCAGCGACGCTCGCCACGACCGAGCCATCCGGAGTCGCCGCCACACGGCGAATCCACCGGGAGTGGGCCGGGACAGTGCGAATCATCTGGCCTGAGTCGACATCCCACCAGATCAGCCGGCCGTCGTAACCGCCCGAGACCAGATGCGGGCCGGCCAGTGCGAGGCCAGTCACATAGCTGTCATGTTTGCCCAGTTCCTTCGGCTCGGGCTTCTCCGCCGCGAGGTCGATCGAGTGGACCTTGAAGTCCGAGCCGCCGAAGAACAGTCGCGAGGTGCCGGGTCGGCGCGCGGCGGCGAAGACGATCTCCGGGCGGTTGATTTGCTTGACCACACGGACCTTGTCGGCGCTGGGTGCGAGCATCGGGAACACTTTCGGCTCGGGTGACCTTACCTGCTCGGTGGAGTCAAGTTGAGTGGAACGCGGGACGCGATGGACGGCGTCAGGCCAGCACCGCGCGGACGGGTTCGGTGCCGGGATTGGTCAGCGGCACGGGCCGCGAGCCGACCAAGTACGACTTCTCGTGGTCGATGCCCAGCGCCTGGTAGATGGTGGCGAACAGCTCGCCGGGGCCGATCTGGCCGTCGAGGACGGACCGGCCGTTGGGATCGGTCTTGCCGTACACCGAGCCGCCCTTTACACCCGCGCCGGAGAGCGTCGCGCTCCAGGCGCTGGCAAAGTGATCGCGGCCCAGGCTGGGGTTGATCTCGGGCGTGCGGCCGAACTCGGCGAGGGTGATGACCAGCGTGTTCTCGAGCAGCCCGCGCTCCGCGAGGTCGTCCAGGAGCGCCGCCATCACGCGGTCGAGCTCGGGGACCATCTCCTGGTGGGTCTCGAAGTTCTGCCCGTGGCTGTCCCACCAGGCGCGGGCCACGCGGACGAACGGGACGCCCGCCTCGATGAGGCGGCGGGCGGCGATGGCCTGCTCGCCGAACTGGGTGGGTCCGTAGCGGTCGCGGACGGCCTGCGGCTCGCGCGAGATATCGAAGAGCGACTCGCTGGCCATGAGGCCGCGGACTCGCTCGTAGGCGACGTTGTGACTTCCGAGCGCGCCGGAGAGCGACCGGCCGCGGGTGAAGCGCCGGCTCAAAAGGTCGCGGAGCTCGGCCCGCTCGACATGGTCGAGGTCGGTGATGTCGTCGAGCCGGCGGAGGTTTTCGGGGACCATGCCGGTGGTCAACGACATCGGGGCGTAGCGTTCGCCGAGAAACCCGGCGGTGCCGGGCGCCATGCCGCGGCCCTCGGTGGCCGAGTAGAACGTGACGTAGTCGGGCACCCGGCTGTGTGCCTGGCCCAGCTCGCGAGCCAGCACGGCGCCGAGATCGGGGTAGCGCACGCTCGGATCGTCGCGACGGCCCTGCATCATCAGCCGCGCGCCGCCGCCGTGGTCGCCATTCCTGGTGTTCAGCGAGCGAATGATGCAGGTGCGGTCCATCCGCGCGGCCATGCGAGGCATCAGCTCGGAAATGTGGATTCCGGGCACGGAGGTGGGGATCGCGCCAAAAGGTCCGCCGGTGAGCGTGCCCGGCTTGGGGTCCCAGGTCTCGAGCTGGCTCGAGCCGCCGGCCAGCCACAGCAAGATGACGTGCTTCCGCCGCTGTTTCAACTCGGAGGCCAGGGCCGGGGCTTTGAGCACGTCGAGGGCCGTCATGTCGGCCGCCAGGGCCGTGGCGCCGGCAGCCAGCGTGCCCAGGAACCGGCGCCGGTCGATGGCGTGATCGGGCGAGCCGCAGAAGGAGTGACGTCTCTCGGCCATGGGGGGCTCTCCGGCGTGCAGGTCGGCGACGAGGTCGCGGGACGACGAGGACGCGCTGGCGCGTCCCGTCATGTCAGATCAATGATTGAAGCGGAACTCGGGTGAGGTCAAGAGGGCCCAGACGAGCTGCCTGCAGGCGGCGTCGGGCCGGTCGGAGCGCCGGCGGAGGTAATCGACCAGCGGCGCTCGTTCGTCGTCATCCGGCGGGCGCGACAGGACGTTGCGGACGGCCAGCTCGACCTGTTGCTCGGGCTCGGCGAGCCTGAGCATCCGGGCGACCAGCCGTCCGTCGGAGTCACCGAGCAGCTCGCGCTCGATCCGCGCACTGTTGCTGAACAGCAGGGCCTCGGCGACGCCGATCTGGCCGTCGCCGCCGGACGAGCCGAGCGAACCAGCCAGGCCGCGCGACTGCTCGGCCATCGCCTCGACCCTCCGATCCAATTCCGCCGGCCTGAGCCCGGCCGGCAGGTTTTCGGGATCGGCCGTGGCGATCCGCAGCGAGCAGGCCAGTTGCGCCGGCGTGAGCGGCCGGACGGCCGCGACGGCGAACAGCGACGGTCGGGGCGGCTCGCCGCTGTCCCATTGGCTATCGCGGGCATAGGCGCGGCTCAGCACGAGTCCGCGGACCAGCCGGCGGAGGTCATACCCGTGGTTGATCGTGTCGCGGGCCAGCCAGGCGAGCAGCTCGGGATGGCTGGGCGGGTTGGCCGAGTGCATCTGATCGAGCGGCATCACCAGGCCGCGGCCGAGGAGGCGGTGCCAGGTCCGGTTGACGATCGCCCGGGCGAAGTAGTCGCGGTCGCCGGGCGCCAGCGCCATCTCGACGAGCTTGGCCCGCGCGCTGAAGTGCGGCGACGGCGGCGGGGCCCTGTCCTTCTTCGCACGCTGGAGCCGCTCCTTCTCCTGCTTCTGCTCGTCGCGCGAGGCGTCGCGGCTCGCCTCGGGCTCGGCGGCCTTCCGTCCGGTGAGGAACATCATCCGCGCCGTGCGCTCGACGCCCTCGGTCGTCTTGAACCGCGAAACACCGAACCCGCGCTCGGCCAGGAATGCCTCCCTGCCGTTGCCATTCAGGATCGTCCGGTCGAAGAACGCCTTCATGCCGTAGAAGTGGTCCTGCTTCCAGTCCTCGACGAGCGGGTGGTCGTGGCACTGGGCGCAACTGATGTTCACGCCGAAGAACGTCGAGCTGACCTCGGCCGTGAGGCGGTCCGTGTCCTTGATTCGCCTCCGCAGGTAGTCGGCAGCGCCATTCTTCGACTTCGCCGCCTGATTCGGGAGCATCAGCTCGCGGAAGATCGCGTCCCATGGGCGGTTCTCGCCCACGGCACGCACCAGGTACTCGCGCAGGGTGCCTGGGCCGCCTGCCATCAGCAGGGTATCGAGCTCGGCCGCCTGATGGCGGACAAAGCCGGGCGACGTCATCAGGCGATCGACGAGCCGGGCGGTCCGTCGCGGATCGGTGCTCTCGACAAAGGATCGCGTCTCGGTCACGGTCGGAATCCGGCCTGCGAGGTCGAGCGTGCCTCGGCGCACGAGCGCGGCCGCGTCGCACGGCGGCGCCGGCCGGATGCCTTCGTGCCGTAGCGTCGCGTCGATGTAATGATCGACGGCCTCGGCGATCGGCCGGTCGGGCGGCAGGAGATCGCCGGCAAACGTCGGGAGGGCAAGGACGACGAAGATCCCGGCGAACGCGATCGCCTGGTGAAGAATCCGCATCGTGGGCTCCTCGGTGCTCATGAGGGTGAGAACG
>JAKAUH010000053.1 GCA_021818605.1 Planctomycetota bacterium | reverse complement strand
GAAGGCGTTGCGAAGCCGTCCCGTAGGTCAGGCTCTCAGCCTGACTCCGGAGCCATCCGTCAGGCTGAGAGCCTGACCTACGAAACGCGGGGAGGCTCCTTCCGGAACAGCCCCTCAGATATACAGGACATCGCGAACCGCCGCGACCACCCGGTCGACGGACGGAAGCATCGACGCCTCGAGCGTCTTGTTGTACGGGATGGGCGCGTCCTTGGCCGCGACGCGACGAATCGGCGCGTCGAGCTCGTCGAACGCCGCCTGCGTGATCCGGTCGGAGATCCCGGCGCCCAGGCCGCAATACGGCCAGTCCTCCTCGACGAACACGCCGCGGTGGGTCTTGCGGATCGAGGTCAGCAGGGTCTCGAGATCCAGCGGCCGGATCGTGCGGAGGTCGATCACCTCGGCGTCGATGTTGTCCTCGGCCAGCTTCTCGGCGGCGGCGAGCGTCGCCTTGAGCGACCGGGAATACGTGATGAGCGTGACGTCCGAGCCGGCTCGCTTGATGTCAGCCTTGCCGATCGGCACCAGGTGCTCGCCCTCGGGAACGTCGTCCTTCTCGTGATAGAGCACCTCGTGCTCGATGAAGACGACCGGGTCGTCCGAGCGAATCGCGCTCTTGAGCAGCCCCTTGGCGTCGGCCGGCGTGCTGGGCAAAATCACGGTCAGGCCCGGGATCTGGGCGTACCAGGCCTCCAGCCGGTGCGAGTGCGTCGCGGCCAGGCAGCCGGCCATCCCCGAGCTGCCGCGGAACACGATCGGCACGGCGAACTGCCCGCCGCTCATGTACCGCATGTTCGCCGCGTTATTGACGATCTGGTCGATCGCCACCAGGCTGAAGCTGAACGTCATGAACTCGACGATCGGCCGCAGCCCGGTCATCGCGGCACCGATGCCGATGCCGGCGAATCCCTCCTCGGAGATCGGCGTGTCGACGATCCGGCGCGGGCCGAACCGCTTGAGCATCCCCTGGCTGACCTTGTACGCGCCGTCGTACTGCGCGACCTCCTCGCCCATGAGGAAGATGTTCTCGTCGCGCTCCATCTCCTCGGTCATGGCCTGGTTGAGGGCTTCGCGGAACGTGAGTACGGGCATGATCACTCCTGAGGGATGAACGGGGCCACCGTGATGTCTTCGTACAGAGCGTCGAGAGGCAGGGGCTCGCTCTGCTCGGCGAACTCGATGCTCTCCTCGATCTCGTCCTTGACGCTCTCGCGCATGCGGTCGATCGCTTCCTGGTCGATCCAGCCCCGCTCCTTGAGGATCTCCTCGTACTTCAGGATCGGGTCATTGTGGATCGCTGCTTCGAGCTCGTCCTTCTGGCGGTACTTGCCAGGGTCGCTGATCGAGTGGCCCTTGTAGCGGTATGTCTGGGCCTCGATGAACGTCGGCCCCTCGCCGGCGCGGGCCCGGTTGGCGGCCTCGCGCGTGGTCGTGGCCATCAGCTCGACGTCGTTGCCGTTGATCGCCACGCCCGGGATGCCGTAGGGAACAGCGCAGCGGACGGTCAGGTCGAGGACCGCGGATGACCGGTTCAGCGACGTCCCCATCGCGTAGTGGTTGTTCTCGACCACGTAGATCACGGGCAGCTTCCACATGGCGGCCATGTTGAGCGCCTCGTGAACGCCGCCCTGGTTGATGGCACCATCGCCCAGGTAGCAGATGCAGACCCGGTCCTCGCCGCGGTACTTGATGGCGAAGGCCACGCCGGCGGCCAGCGGAATATGGCTGCCGACGATGGCGTGGCCGCCCAAAAAGCCCTTCTCCACGTCGAAGAAGTGCATCGAGCCGCCCTTGCCCTTGGAGCAGCCGGTCGCCTTGCCCAGCAGCTCGGCCATCCCCGCCTTCGCGGTCATCCCCCGCGCCAGTGCGTGGCCGTGATCGCGGTACGCGGTGATGACGTAGTCATCTTCCCGCAGCACGCCGATCGAGCCGACGGCGACCGGCTCCTGACCGCTGTACTGGTGGAAGAACCCCCCGATCTTGTTCCCCTTCTGGTAGAGCATCTCCGCCCGCTCCTCGAAGCGGCGGATCAATAGCATCTGGCGGAGCCAAACCAGCGCCTGGGTCTTGTTCACGACGGGCTTGGCCTCGGTCTGCACATGCTCCGTAATCATCACGACTCCTGAATGCATGCGTAAACGGGTAGGTTCAAGATGATCCACTGTCCCGAGCGACTGATCGGCTCTCGCGAGGGGCCGGAGGGACGCCCCGGCGACGGCCGTTCGATTCTGCGGGTGGCCTTTGCCCGGCCCGGCCTGGCAAGGCAGGCGAGCCGATCAACTGGCTCGCGTGGGAGGTCGCTAGCGCTCGCCGTGGAGCAGTTGTCGGAGCACGTACGGCAGGATCCCACCGTGCTCATAGTACCGGATCTCCTGCGGAGTGTCGATGCGGACACTCACCCGGAACCGGACGGACTGGCCATCCGCCCGACCGGCGGAGACCGACAGCTCGCGACCGGAGGCAAACCGATCGGCGATCGCCTCGGCCAGACCCTCGATCGTGTACTCCTCCTCGCCGCTGAGTCCCAGGCTCTCGACGCTCTCGCCCGGGAGAAACTGGAGCGGCAGGATGCCCATGCCGACGAGGTTCGAGCGGTGGATCCGCTCGTAGCTCTCGGCGATGACGGCGCGGACGCCCAGCAGCTTCGGGCCCTTGGCCGCCCAGTCGCGCGACGAGCCCGAGCCGTACTCCTTGCCCGCCAGGATCACGAGCGGCACGCCGTCGCCGATGTATTTTCGCGAGGCGTCGAAGATCGTCATCTGCTCGCCATCGGGCAGGTGCCGCGTCCAGCCGCCTTCGGTGCCGGGGGCGAGCCGGTTCCGCAGGCGAATATTGGCGAACGTCCCGCGGACCATCACCTCGTCATTGCCCCGCCGGGCGCCGTACGAGTTGAAGTCACCCGGCTTGACGCCCCGCTCGATCAGGTACTTGCCTGCCGGACTATCTGCCTTGATCGAGCCGGCCGGCGAGATGTGGTCGGTGGTGATGCTGTCGCCCAGCACCGCCAGGGCGCGGGCGTTCTCGATCGGCGCCACGGGCGGCGGCTCCTTCGCCATCCCCTCGAAGTACGGCGGGTTCTTGACGTAGGTCGAGGCGGCATCCCATCCGTAGAGGTCGCCCTCGGGCATGGGCAGTGAGGCCCACGACTGGTCGCCGCGGAAGACCTCGGCGTACTCGCGCTGAAACATCTCGGATCGGACCGACTTCCTGATCGTGTCCTGGATCTCGCGCTGGCTCGGCCAGATGTCGCGCAGGTACACCGGCTTCCCCTGCGGGTCGGTGCCCAGCGGGTCGTTCTGGAGGTCGATGTCCATCGTGCCGGCCAGGGCATACGCGACGACCAGCGGCGGCGAGGCGAGGTAGTTGGCCCGGACGTCGGCGTTGATCCGGCCCTCGAAATTGCGGTTGCCGCTCAGTACGGCGACCGCGACCAGGTCGTCATGATTGATCTTCTCGGAGATCGCCGGTGCGAGCGGGCCCGAGTTGCCGATGCACGTGGTGCACCCGTAGCCAACCAGGTTGAACCGGAGCCGGTCGAGGTCCCTGTCGAGCCCGGCATCGGCCAGGTAGTCGGTCACGACCTTCGAGCCGGGCGCCAGGCTGGCCTTCACCCAGGGCTTCGTCTCGAGCCCGCGCTGGACGGCTTTTCGCGCCAGCAAACCAGCGGCGATCATCACCGAGGGGTTCGACGTGTTGGTGCAGCTCGTGATGGCGGCGATCACGACCGAGCCGTTCGTGATCGAGGCCGCGGCGGCCTCGGCGTTCGGTGCGGAACCGTTCGTGGTGGCGCCGCTGGAACCGCCATCGGTGACCGGCAACGTGGCGGCCGCGGCCTTCTTCTTCGCGGGCCGCGCGGCCTGAAGCTCCTTGAGGGCCGACGCGAACGAGGTCTTCACGTCGTGGAGCGCGACTCGGTCCTGCGGCCGCCGGGGTCCGGCGAGGCTGGGCTCGACCGTCGCGAGGTCGAGCTCGAGCGTGTCGGAGTACTTCGCCTCAGGTGCCCCGGGTTCGTGGAACATGCCCTGGGCCCGGGCATACGCCTCGATCAGCCGGATCGCGGCGGCGGGTCGGCCCGAGAGCTCGAGGTAGCGGAGCGTCTCGGCGTCGATGGGGAACAGTCCGCAGGTGGCGCCGTACTCGGGGGCCATGTTGGCGATCGTGGCCCGGTCGGCCAGCGGCAGGTTGGCCAGGCCGTCGCCGTAG
>JAKAUH010000611.1 GCA_021818605.1 Planctomycetota bacterium | reverse complement strand
GACTCCCACGACCTCGCGGTCGGGGAACGCTTGCGCCAGGGTTTCGAGCGCCCCGCGGTCGGCCGGGTCGTTGAAGGTCGGCACGAGTACGACCGTGTTGCCGATGTAGAAATTCGCGTAGCTGGCGGGCAGGCGCAGGCCCTCGAAGGCCACCGGGCGCGGCATCGGCAGCTCGATCACCTCGAGCGGCCGGCCGTCCTGGTCGTGCGCGCTTCGCAGCCGGTCGAGGTTCTCCCGGAGGGGTTCGTGGTTCGGGTCGTCGGGATTCGGCTCGACCACGGTGACGACCCTGCGCGGCCCGACGAACCGCGCCAGGTCATCGACGTGGCCATGCGTGTCATCGCCGGCAATGCCGCGGCCCAGCCAGATGACGTGGCGGATTCCCAGGTAGTCGGCGAAGACCCGCTCCAGCTCGGCCCGGCCGAGCGCCGGGTTGCGGGCCTGCACCTCGCCCAGCAGGCATTCCTCGGTGGTCATCAGCGTGCCGCGGCCGTTGACGTCGATCGCTCCCCCCTCCATCACGACGCGAGCTTGCCGGCCCCCCTGCTCCACCCGCGGCACCCATCGCGGCAGATCCAGCCAGGTCGACACCCGGCGCGGCAGGCGGCGATCGTCGCGATAATTTTCGTACTTGGCCCAGGCGTTGAACTTCCATTCGATCAGGCCGACGCGCCCGGCCGGCCCGTCGTGGAGTTCGCCGTTGTCGCGCACCACAAACGTCGGCCCCGAGTCGCGCAGCCAGACCCGGTCAGTCGCCGCCTTGAAGAACCGGACGCGCCCCATGTCGACCCCGACGACGTCCAGCCGGTCGGCCGCGCGGCGTTTCATCTCGCGGTCGCGCACCACGATGTGCACCGGCTCCGAGTGCGCGAGCAGGCGGACGATCTCGGAATAAACCCATGGGATCGGGCTGAACTTGCCCGGCCAATCCTCGCGGTTGTGTGGCCAGGCGATCCAGGTCGCGGCGTGCGGCTCCCATTCGGCCGGCATGCGGAAACCTAGCTGGGCGGGAACGGGGATCGAATCCATTGCGAAAGGCCTCGTGGCGGTCGGAGCAGATCGGGACGGTCGGAGCGGCAGGACGGCGTCGGCGCAACCCTCCGCGCGCCGGGGGTTTTGGTCCACCGGCCGGACCCAGGCTAACGGCCGGTCGCCGACGTCGCCAGGGATCCTCCGCGACCGGCCGCGAACCCCCTGGGCGGCTGTCGTGTCCGACGGCGGTCGAACCCGCCTTGACTCCCGGGCCGGGGTCGCTAAAGTTTTACCGGAGCCCAGGTCTCCCCCAACCTCCAGATCGGCCGATCGTAACGATGACAACCCGAATTCCGCTCAGCACTTCCGCCCGGCGAACCAGGCCCCCCTCGATCAGCCGCTTGATGCAGACGGCCCTGGAGAACCCGGAGATCGTCTCGCTGGCGGCGGGCTTCGTGGATCAGCAATCCTTGCCGGTCGAGGTGGTGGATCCGGCGGTCTCGGAGCTTCTGGCCGACCCAATTGAGGGGCGGCGGGCGCTCCAGTACGGGACGACGATCGGCGATCAGGCGCTGCGGTCCCGCCTGGTCGGCGAGCTCGAGCGGGAAGGAGGAATCCCGGCGGGGACTTATCGCGACGCCGTTCCCCGGACGGTGGTGACCACCGGCTCGGCCCAGTTGATCTACCTGGTCTGCGAGGCACTCCTCGACCCGGGTGACATCGTACTCGTGGAGTCGCCGACCTACTTCGTCTTCCTGGGGCCCATCGAGACCCGCGGCGCGCGGGCGATCCGGATCCCGATCGACGACGGCGGGCTGCGGCTGGACGATCTGGAGGCGACCCTTCAGCGGCTGGATGCCGAGGGGCAGCTCGAGCGGGTCAAGCTGATCTACACGATCCCCGAGCACGCCAATCCGACTGGCATCAGCCTGGCCGCCGAGCGCCGCGGGCCGCTGGTCGAGATCGCCCGGAAATGGTCGCGGAAGCACCAGATCCTCGTGCTGGAGGACGCCGCCTACCGAAACCTGTCCTTCGGTGCGGCCGAGCCGCCGAGCGTCTGGAGCCACGACACGCGGGGCGATACGGTGATCCTGGCCCGCACGTTCAGCAAGACCTTCAGCCCGGGGCTGAAGCTGGGCTTCGGTGTCTTACCCGAGGCACTGGTCGATCCGATCCTGGATCTCAAGGGCAACCACGACTTCGGCTCGGCGAACTTCAATCAGCGCCTGCTGGAGCGCGTGCTGGGCAATGGAAGCTTTCGCCGCCACGTCGAGCGGCTCAGCGGCCTGTACCGCCGCAAGTGCTCGACCTTCCTGGCGGCGCTGGACGAGTCGATCGGGTCGCTGGATCCCGAGATCCATTGGACCCGTCCCGAAGGGGGGCTGTTCGTCTGGATGACCGTACCCGATGGGCTGGATACCGGGTTCGACGGGCCGCTCTTCTCCCGCTGCGTGCGGGAGGGCGTGCTCTATGTGCCGGGCGAGTTCGCCTTCGCCGATGAACCGCCGCCCCGGCCCAGGAACCACCTCCGCCTGACCTTCGGCGTACCGAGCGAGTCCGAGCTGGTTGAGGGGGCGCGCCGACTCGGGGCGGCGCTTAGTGCATGCCTGGATTCGGTCGCCTGATTCCCGTCCCCAGGATGTGGGGCGGAAATCGCGGTGGCGGCGGGCGGATCCGGACGGTTGGCCGCGGGCAAGGACGCTGACACGGGGGCCGTCGCTT
Organism: Planctomycetota bacterium; assembly: GCA_021818605.1. Lineage (GTDB taxonomy): Bacteria > Planctomycetota > Planctomycetia > Isosphaerales > Isosphaeraceae > JAKAUH01. The sequence continues at coordinate 1,512 of JAKAUH010000611.1, read as the reverse complement.
GAAGATCCTCCAGCGCTACGTGATGATCGAGGTGGTCCGCGCCTTCTCTCTGGCGCTCTTGACCATGACGGCGATCTTCGTCCTGTTCATGGTCGCGGCGCAGGCGCGCGAGGTGGGGCTCTCGCCGAAGGACATCGTCGAGTTGGTCCCCTACATCATCCCCAGCACCCTCCCCTACACCATCCCCGTCTCGCTTCTGTTCGCCGTTTCCGTTGTCTACGGCCGCCTCGCCGGCGACAACGAGATCATCGCGGTCAAGACGGCCGGTGTCAGTGTGATGTCGGTCCTCTGGCCCACCTTCAACCTGGCCATCGTGCTCAGCGTCTCGTTGCTCTATTTCAGCGGAACCTGGATCCCCGAGAGCACGCGCCAGGCCAGAATGGTGGTCTTCAAGGACCTGGAGGACATGTTCTACAAGTGGCTCAAGAAGGACCACGAGTTCAACAACCCGCGCTGGCCGTTTTTGATCAAGGTCCTGGACGTCAAGGACAAGACCATGATCGAGCCGACGTTCAAGCACCGGGTGAAGGGCCAGGACAACGCCTTCGACATGACGATCCAGGCCAAGACCGCGAAGCTGCACATCGACCTGAAGGCCAAGCTCGTCCGCGTCTTCTTCGAGGACGCCGACGTCCAGCACATGGGGCACAATCCGGACGTCGTGCTGATCAACAATCAGACGCTCGAGATGCCGATTCCGTCCGACAGCCAGTTCAACGTCGACAAGAGGATTCAGGAATACACCAACCGCGACATCCAGGCCGACCTGCGCGAGCAGCGCCGATTGATCGCCACCGAGCGGCTCAAGAGGTCGATCGAGTGCGCGTTCCAGTTCGCGGGCGGGACCGCCGATCAGGTCAACTGGTACGACGTCCGCGACGCCTCGGTCAATTACGGATACTACCTCCGCAAGTGCGACGAGCTGGAGACTGAATGGTGGCTTCGGTTGTCGATGGCCTGCGGCAGCCTGATGTTCGTGATCCTGGGCGCGCCGGTCGGCATCCGCTTCGCCCGGCGCGACTTCCTGAGTGCGTTCATCACCTGCTTCCTGCCGATCATCACGATCTATTATCCGCTCATGCTCTTCGGCGTGAACATGAGCAAGGAGGGGATGCTCCCGCCGTATATCTCGCTCTTTATCGGCAACGTCATCCTCGCGATCCTGGCCGGCCTGATCCTGCCGCCGGTGGTCCGCCACTGATCGATCGATCGCATGACGCATGTATGTATTTAAGTAAGTAGGTCAGGCTCGCAGCCTGACGAGGCTTGAGCGTCAGGCTGAGAGCCTGAACCACCTGGGTCGGATCCACGATACGGCGGGAAAAGAGGAGGACGCTCGTGCGAATCTTCGATGGTCAGATTCTCGCCGTTGCGGCTGTCCTCCTGGGCGCGCTGCTCGTCTGGCGGCTGATCGCGATGCTCAGCATCCTTGACCGCGAGCGCTACTGGGCGTTCTTCAAGGCGTACCTGATCTGCTACTTCTCGCTGGTCGGCCTGTATATTGTCATCGAC
>JAKAUH010000863.1 GCA_021818605.1 Planctomycetota bacterium | reverse complement strand
GATCGCCCGGCTGGAGAAGCGGGGAATGCTCCGCTATGATACGTCGCGGACCAATCGCGAATACCAGCGCGAGCTGACGCCGTCGGCCGAGATTGCCGCGGGGTTCGGCCGGCTGGCGCGGATCTACGACCGCGTCTGGTACGGCGGGCGGCCGGCGGGCCGCGAGGATGCCGAGCAGGCGATCGGCCTCTGTCACACGATGATCGCCGGGGAGGGACTGGCCGCTGAATAAAACAACCCGGTCCCGGTGGATCCTGCTGGGCCTCCTGGCGCTGGGCCTGATTGGCCTGGCGGCGCTTGGCAATCGGTTCCGGGTCGCGTACCGGACGCCGCTGACCGGCTGCGCGCGCGATTCCGGGACCGGCGGCGCCGGGGGCGTGGCGCGGTGGGCGGAGCGGATCGGCGTGCCGGTCCGGATGCTGGAGGTTCCGCTCTGGGAGGCGCCCCAGGCGCTCGACGAGCCGGAGGGGAACTGCGTGGTGACGATGGGCAATGAGGACTGGTCCCCGACCGGCCAGGTTCTGTCGCCGACCGACTGCGCCGCGGTCGAGGACTGGCTGGCTCGGGGCAACACACTGATCATCGTCACGACGCAGCCCCACGAGCTGCCGCGGGTGCTGCGCGAGGACCTTTTTCCCTGGGCCGGCGGCGAGTTGAAAGCGGAGGACGAGCCGTTCCGGTTCACCGATTCGGTCGATAACCGGGTCGAGACGGTCGAGGTCCCCGTGCAGGGCGGCGGGTCGCTGATGGTCGCCGCGAAGGGCCCGCGGTGGAAGGATGAAACCGCTTCCAGCTCGACCGCCGGAAAGCCAGGTTCCGCGCCGCCGAAACCGGCCGCGGCGCCGAAGCCGGCCGCGCCGCCCGATCCGAGGCGCCGGCCCTCGAGGTGGCAACTCGCGGGCGACGCTGGTGGGGGGGTGCTCTTTCGCGTCCCCGTCGGGCGGGGGTCGGTGTACGTTTTGCTCGACGACCTCGCGTGGACGAACGCCGCGCTTGACCGGAACGGCAACGCCCGGACGCTCGCCGACATCCTGGCCCGGTCGGTCCGCGGCGGGACACTGGCGTTCGACGAGTACCGTCACGGCCACGGTCGGCCCGAGTCGTTCCTGGTCTACCTGATGGGCCTTCCCGGCGCCTCGGCCGTCCTGTGGCTTTCGGTCGCCTGGGCGTTGCTGTACGCGTATGGACGGAACGTCCGGCTCAAGCCGGTCGAGCCGTACATCGAGCGGGAGCGGCGGACGGCGCAGGAGGCCATCGACGCGGTCGCGCAGATCTACGAACGAGCGCGAGCGGCGCCGCTGGTCGTCGAGGCGGTGGCGCGGCGATTGCGGCAGGTCGCGCGGTCGCCGGCCGAACCGCCGCCGATGGTCGTCGAGCTACTCGAGCAGGCCGACCGCTATACCCGCACGGAGGACCGCCCGGCCGCGCCGGCCGCCGCGATCCGCCTGGTCCAGCAACTGATCCAGCTTCGGAAGAGGATCTATGGAACTCGCACGGTTTCATGAGCAAGCGACGCGGTTGAAGGCCGGCCTGCGCCGGGTCTTCTTCGGCCAGGACGAGGCGGTCGACCAGCTCCTGGCGACGGTCTACGCCGGCGGGCACATCCTGCTCGAGGGCGTCCCCGGCCTGGGCAAGACGCTGCTGGCCAAGGGGCTGGCGCGGCTATTCGACGCGGAATTTCAGCGCATCCAGTTCACGCCCGACCTGATGCCGGCGGACATTATCGGCACCGAGGTCTTCCAGCTTGCCTCGCAGTCGTTCCAGCTTCGGCGTGGGCCGGTCTTCACGACGATCCTGCTGGCCGACGAGATCAACCGCGCCCCGCCGAAGACCCAGGCGGCGCTGCTGGAGGTCATGGAGGAGCGCTCGGTGTCGCTGGGCAACCAGACGCACCGGCTGCCGCCGCTATTTACCGTGGTGGCGACGCAGAACCCCGTCGAGTACGAGGGGACGTATCCGCTGCCCGAGGCGCAGGTCGACCGCTTCATGTGCAAGATCCTGCTGCGGTATCCGTCGGTCGACGAGGAGCTGGCGGTGCTCGAGGCCTACGACCGGGGCGAGGACCTGCATCGGACCGCCGCGCAGGACCTGACCCCCGTGGCCAGCCCCGATGAGATGCTGGCGACCCGTCGGGAGCTGATCGGGCTGCGGACCAGCCCCGAGGTGCTGCGCTACCTCGGCGACATTGTCCGGGCGACGCGGACCTCGCCGCAGATCCAGGTGGGCGCCAGCCCGCGCGCGGCGGTCCACCTGTTGTTGATCAGCAAGGCGACGGCCGCGATGGACGGACGCGAGTTCGTCACGCCCGACGACGTCAAGGCGGCGGCGCCGGCGGTGCTGAGGCACCGGCTGCTGCTGACGCCCGAGGCCCAGGTCGCCGCCGAGACGCCCGACCGTGTGCTGGCCCGGGCGCTGGCCCAGGTCGAAGTCCCCCGATGATCCCGGACCTGGACCCATGATCGTTCCCTCGCGACGCGGGCTATCGATGGCCGCCGTCCCCCTCGCCGTCGTTCTGGGCGGCCGGGGGGAGCCGGGCGCTGTGTTGGCCGCGTGGTATTTGCTGGCGGCTGTCATCGTCGCGATGATCGTCGACGGCCTACTGGCCGGCCGGCGCCGCGGTTTGAGGCTCCATCGGGAGTTCGCCGGCCAGCTCCACGTCGACCAGCCCGAGCGCATCGGCTGGGTCGTCGAGAACGGTGGCGACCGCCGGCTGTCGCTCGAGCTCTCCGACCGGACGCCCGCCGGGGCCAGGGTCGAGCCGCCGACCCTGGCGGTCGAGGCCCCGCCCCGCTCGCGGGCGACGCATTTCTACGAATTGATCCCCTCCGAGCGCGGCACCGCGGTCTTTGGCGACCTGGACTACCGCGTCCTCGGGCCGTTGCGGCTGGCCTGGCGGCAGATGCGGCTGCCGGCCCGGCTGGAGGTCCGCTGCCTGCCCCAACTGGCCAACGCCCGGGCCGCCGAGCTGGCCGAGCGCCGGGCGCTGCTCCGCCAGGCGGGCAGCCACCGCTACCGATGGCGGGGCGCCGGCACCTCGTTCGAATCACTCCGCGAATACAGCCCGCAGGACGATATCCGCTGGGTCGACTGGAAGGCCACCGCGCGGCAGAACCGCCCGATCAGCCGGAACTTCGAGGTCGAGCGGCATCAGCAGGTGATGATCCTGGTCGATGCCAGTCGGGCAATGACGACCTTCTGCGGGCGCCGGACCAAGTTCGACGCCATGCTCGAGGCCGCGATCCTCGTCGCCCGCGCCGCCCTGGGCCGGGGCGACAGTTTGGGGCTGGTGGTTTTTTCCGATCACGTCGAGACCTATCTCCATCCCCGCCGCGAGCAGGCGCAGCTCAAAACCGTCATCGAGAACCTCTTTTCCCGTCGCCCGCGCCTGGTCGAGCCGAACTATGAGGCGGCCCTCACCCTGGCCGCCCAGCGGAACCCGCGGCGGACGCTGTTCATCCTGCTGACGGACCTCACGGTGATCGAGGCGGCCCGCCGGATGCGCCAGTATCTGGCTGTTCTGACGCAGCGCCACCTGGCGCTGGTGGTCACGATCGCCGACGAGACGCTCGAGCAGAACGAGCTGATCGAGCCGCGCACGGTCGAGGAATTCTACCGGGTGGGCGTGGCGACCGAGTTGATGTACGAGCGCACGCTGCTGCTGGAGGAGCTGCGCCGATCGGGCGTCGCGATCCTCGACTCGCGAGCGGACGAGGTCGCCGCGCGGGCGATCGAGCGCTACCTCGACCTGAAGCGGCGGCTGCGGCTCTGAGCCCGCGCGCCCTGGCGAAGCGGGGCACGACCGGCGACAATCGACGGGCCAGGAGGACCCGAGAGGCGTTTGGATTTCCGGAGGTCTGATCGCGATGAGTGCCACGTCGGAGCTGTTGATCGGGGCGATGGCGTTGCTGTGGTTGATCCAGGGCCTGCCCGGCCCCCGGCTGACATCCGCCGCAGAGGCGCCCTCCGGACCGCCGGCGCGGGGCGACGTTCACACCCTGGGCAACCCGGACCAGGTGCGGGTCACGCACCTTGACCTCGATCTCACCGTGCACTTCGACCGCAAGGAGATCCAGGGCGTCGCGATCCTGGACTTCGAACGGCAGCCGGGCGTCGGGGCGGATGTTCCACTCATGCTCGACACCCGCGGCCTGTCGATCGTCGCCATCGGGGCCCGGGCGTCGAGGGCCGACCCGCTCGGGCCGTTCGC
>JAKAUH010000695.1 GCA_021818605.1 Planctomycetota bacterium | reverse complement strand
TCACGCCGCGCGGCTACGTCCGATCGCCCCCTGACGGGGGCTCGGAGCCCGGCCGGTAGAGACGCGTAGCCGGGTCCGGTCCCTCCGTGAGCCATCCATCTCCAACGCGCTCTAAACCACCCGTTGCCGCTTGGCCGGGATCGTGCGCAGGGTCTCGGGCAGAGTTGCCAGCTTCGCCCATCGGTTTTCCTTGCGGCGGGCGGTCAGCTTGCGGAGCACGTCGCACAGCTCGTTGGAGAGCTTGGGTTTCACGACCGCCGGGTCGAGCGGCTCGGTGTTGATCCGCTGAAGCATCAGCGTGGTCGAGTTGTTGGCATCATAGGGCAGGCGATCGGTCAGAAGCTCAAACGCCAGCACCCCGAAGGCGAAGATGTCGATCCGCTCGTCGATCGGCTCGCGGCGCAACAGCTCGGGCGCCATGTACTGGATCGTTCCGGTCCGGTTCCCCGGACGGCGGAACGCGGGCGTGTTGGGCACCGTGAGCCCGAAGTCGATGATCTTGACGTTGTGCTCGCGGTCGACCAGGAAATTCCGCGGGTTGATATCGTGGTGAATGAACCCGGCCGCGTGCATCGCAGCGAGGCCCTCGGCCGCCTGCGCCAGGAGCTCAACCTTCTGTGCCGTTCGAGCCGTCCGGTTCTCGCGGATGTACTGGAAACTGACCCCGTCGATGTACTCCATGACGAGGTAGTGATCCCCCTGGGTCGAATCGCCGTACTCAAACGTCCGCACGATGTGCGGGTGGTTGAGCTGAATGGCGATCTCGCCCTCGGGCGGGCGAGCTTCCTGGGTCGAGGCTCGCGCGACGGCGGCCTGGTTCTTCTCGCGATGCTGGATCTTCAGGCAGACGGTGCGCCCCGTCTCGTTGTCGATCGCGCGGTAGACCTTCGACATGCTACCCCGCGCCGTCTCGGAGACGATCGAGAATCGGCGCTGGAGGTTCACCCGCCCGCGCCGCCGACCGCTTCCCGGGGTCGTCGAAGCCGGTCCGAACATTTCCTTCAGCTTGCTGAGCATCGAGATCGTCTCCTCGTGCTCTTCGATCGAGGCACGAGCTGCTGATGATCGCTTTGACCGGGGGACTGACGACGCTTAGGAGTCACGAGCAGGTTCGGTTGTCCGATCGGAGGATCGCCGCCACGGTTCCAGCCGGCCACGTCGTCCTGAAGCGATTCGCGTCCGCGAGCCGAATGTTATCGGGGCGCTCACTCCCACATCCGGCCCGGGCGTCGGTCCCGAACGGCCAGTCGTCCATCACGGAGATGGCGGAAGTGTCACCGTCAGTTTATCAGAATGATACGACGCCCGTGAGAGTCCGTGACGCCGTTTCTCGAAAATTCGAGGCGCATGCGTGCAGCTCGAAGACAGGCCGGCACGGCATGGTCAGATCAACCGGGGGAATCCTCGTCCTCGAACAGCAGCGCGGCGGGTAACGAGTCGAGGTGGGTGACGGCCGAGGCATTTCCCTGGCTCGGGGCAGGCACCGGGAAGAACCCGGCGGTCCTGGCGAGGATCCGCTCCTCGCCGGAGGCGTCGAGGAATCGCGCGACCACCGAGATGGGCGGGGAATTATCGGGCCAGTTGTCGAAATCGCTGGCGCGGATCAGGACGAAGCGGCATTCCTTGCCGGGGAGATAGTTGAGGAAGCGCGGGCTCGGCAGCCGTCGGACGGTCCGCCCGATGTAGAACGCCAGGTCGTCGGGCCAGGGGTCGAAGGTGTAGATCGGCCACTTGCGCGGGACCCACTGGCCGATGCCGCGGCCCCACGGGCCCTGGCTCAGCCGGTAGTTCCACTCGGGGGCATAGTAGCCCCAGTGCGCGAGCTTGAGGCCGGCCGCCAGGAGGACAAGCGTGACCAGCCCGCGCCGGGTGTTGCCGGACTCGAGCGCCGACCAGCCGAGGACCGCGCCACCCAGGGCGACCACGGCCAGGCAAATCCCCAGCGCGCGGTAGTACGGCATGGTGACGATCCAGGTGAAGCAGCCGACGAACATGGCGAAGAGCCAGGCGGCCAGAATGACGCTGAACGCGGTGAAGAAGACCCGGCGCGCCCTTCCGGACAGGATTCGCCGCCAGGCCAGGTCGATCCCGGCGGCCGCGACGACGAGCAACCCGGCCAGCGCAACGACCCGCGCCGCGGGGCCAAGGCCAGGCACGACCGTTCCGGCGATCATGCTGGCGACGGCGGCCTGGAACCAGCCGACGACCCAATCGCGGCCCCGCGTCGGCCAGTCCTCGCGGACCTTTCGGCTGGCGGCGATAAGTGCGAACGGGATCCAGGGCAGGCCCAAAAGGAGCACCCGCGGCACCAGCAACCCGTCAATCCCTCGGGTCAGCGGCATTGCGAGTGCCGAGGCCCAGACCTCGGTCGAGGCCATGCGGATGGTCGGGATCGACCAGGCGATGGCCGTGACGAGGGGAGGCAGGAACAATCCCGGTCCCGGCCGCGACCCGGGGCGGGCGATGACGATGATCGTCAGCCCGATCAGCATAAGGGGCGGCCAGCCTCCGGCGAGAAATGCCAGCGATGCCCAGAGCCCGGCGACTCGGTCGCAACCGCGGTCGAGCACGCGGTCGATCGCGGCGAACGTCAGCACGCCCAGCACCATGTCGAGCCCCGCGCCGGTCTGACCGAAGATGACATCGAGGCCCGCTCCGGCCGATCGGTCGATCACCGCCAGCGAGCCGAACCAGGCGATCGCCGCCGAGACCGCCGCGCGGTAGCCGAGCGCGCGCTGCATGCCCCGGGCCAGCAGGTATCCGCCCAGGATCGCGGCGAGCGCCGACGGCCACCGGACGATCGCCCCGTTCGCCTGGCTCCCGGGGCTCATCCAGGAGAACAGCATGGCCGGAAACAGCTCGCCCGGCCAGATGTCGGGTGCCCAGTAGCCGTAGACCTGGCCGAGCGGCCCGGCCGACGCGCGCGCCGCCAGCGCCAGCCTCGCCTCGCCGGGTCCGACATCGAGCCCTTCCGCGCCGAGGACCACGAATCCCAGGGCGAGCATCACCACGGCGACTCGTACCACGATCCGCTCCGAGAACCAGGAAGGGGTTCCGGCGGGGCGATCGGCCCGGGTCAGGCGGATCCGCAGCGGCTGTGCCACCGTCGGGGCCGGTTCAACGTTCATCCGCCGCCTCCTTGCGGGCCGGGTCCGCCGCACGATTGCGGTCCGAGATCATCTCCGTCCGCAGGATCGTCGTCGACGGCTTGGTCTTCACCATCGCGTAGATGTAACCGGGCACCAGGCCATAGTGATAGGTCTGTCGCCGCAGCTCGGCCGCCACGTCCTCGGGCGTCCAGCCGTCGCGCTCGAAGCGGTAGAACGCGACCGAGGCTCCGGTCCGGCAGGTTCCCCGGGCACAGTGGACCAGCACAGGCCGCTGCTCGGGTTTGTCGATCAGCTTCAGCACCTCGCGGAACTGCCACTCCTCGCCCAGTCCGTCGCCGGGCATCGGCAGGTTCACGAAGTCCACGCCCAGCCGCCGCGCCAGCTCGCGCTCGGCCTTCATCTCCTCGCCCGGCCACTGGAAGTTCACCACCGTGCGGATCCCATACCTCCGCACCGCCTCGGTGAGTTGCTCGGCGCTGAGCTGCCCACTCCGATACAGCACGCCTCGCTTGACCGAGTCCCAGTGATCCCAGAAGAGCCGGCCGTCCCGATTCAGCGAGATCAGCCACCAGGCCAGAACGGCCGCCGACAGCGGAACCAGCGCCGAGAGTACTTTTCGCATGGACGATATCCTGCACGGCCGCAGTGGTCGACCGGTCTTTGCCGGTCGCATGGTCAGTTCACGGGACGAGGTCCGGGATGGACAGGGCATGCGGCATCGGTGCGGGAAACCCCATCACGGCGGCGAATGGTAGGAAAGAAAGACGCATCGGTCAATCCGAACCGGCTCGCTGGGTTGAACTGGCCGCGGGGTCCTTTCGTTGCATTGTCCGAACGTGTTCTGACAGCTAAAATGACCGTGGATTACCCGCGAAAGTCCTGGAGGACCCGGATGAGCCCGAAAACGCTCCCGCCCCCCGCTGCCTGCCGGGCGACGCTGGACGACCTGCTGAGGATAGAAGGCAAGGCCGAACTGGTCGGCGGGAGGATCGTCGAGCAGATGCCCACGGGACACTTGCCAAATCGAATTGCTGGACGGATTTTCATAAGCCTCCACAACCACTCCTAACCTTCGGGCGTGGGTGTTGCTTACACACACAGTCAGGCTTTTGCC
>JAKAUH010000961.1 GCA_021818605.1 Planctomycetota bacterium | reverse complement strand
TCGCATAGGGCATCGCGCCCGAGCTGATCCCCTGCGTGACCTGCACGGGCGACGCCGAAGGATCGCTCGGGTTCACCCGCGCCAGTGCATTACTCCCACCCTCGGCGATCCAGAGATAGCCGTCGGCCGAGACGACCTGCTCCGGACCAGCGTTCGTCGGCAGGCTGGTGAACTCGTTGATCCCCGACAGCAGCTCCCGCGTCTCGAGAACCTCCACGCCGGACCGCCACGGCCTCCCCTTCCGTGACCCCGTCTCCCGGCCCGTTCCTCGCGCCGACCGACCTTCTCGCCGTTTGTGAATTCCCACCATGTTGTCTCCTCGTATCCCCGGCGAAATCCCAAAAACCGCGCCCGCCCGACGCCCCCGGCGCAGGGACCGAAACCACAACCCGCGGCCTCCAGCCCCCTGCGGGACCTCCGGGAACATCAGCGGAAGCGGCCTGGATGATTGGCTGAAAGAAGAAGCAAGAAACGACCGCAGTCGTACCGATAAGTCACAGCTTGGTCGAGGTTAGCACATCCAGTCGACGTGTGTCATGCTTCGACCCCTCCCAATGTTTGACTTTGATGTTTTTCGTCAACAATGCAAGCAAACCTGGTTAGAACCCCTACATCACAACCTTGCGACCCGGGTTGCGCCGGTAACCTCATCGCGATCCGTTCATCTGCGCACGACCTGGATCAACCATAACAGCTCCCGCGATAGCAATCAAGCATCCTTCCTGCGATGGCGGACTTGGGTCGAGACAACGCTCCTCAGGACGACTGAGGAGGCGGGTGGGGTCTTGGCGAAAACGGTGTGGCTTGCGGCGGCTTTCCGGGCGCTTGTCCGGGTCGGCACGCAGCCGACGCCAATTCCTACGGGAATCCTCGACCGAAGTCTGCCAGTGTGGAAAAAAAATCGAGACCCTCGTCACCGAGACAACTGTGCCGCAACTGTTTGTGTTTGGTTTAGTTATGTGATTCCCACGGCCGGCTCGCCGCGCTTGGCGAGATGAATCCCGCGCCGAGGGACTCACTGGGGGCTTGCGGCCTGGTCGTGATGCCATGTAGCATGCGAGTCCGAAATCGATCATTCGAGCGATGGTCAATTCGTACCGGCGATGCAACTGCGCTTTGTCACGCTCGGCGGATCGATATTCCATCGAAGATTGAGACATTGCCCCGGCATCGAAGTCGGCCGCGGACCAGTCCGATGGGGACCCGAAACGGGAGGGGACCCGAAACGGGGACGCAGCTAGTTTCCCCCGGGACCCGAAACGGGGACGCAGCTAGTTTCCCCCGGCCAGCGATACTAGCTGCGTCCCCGTTTCGGCTCCGGCCGGCGGGGAGGCGATTTCGGAACAGGCCGATTCAGTCCGAGGGCTCGCCGCAGGGGGTGCGGACGACGACGAGCACCAGGCCCCGGCGCGCGAGGCCGGCGCGGAAGACCTCGGGGAGCCGCGCGTCGAGGTCGTCGGGGCCGACGGTCACAACGGTCTCCACCCCGATGGCCCGGGCGATTTTCTCGATGTCGAGTGCGGGCGCGGGCCGGCCCAGGGCATCGCGCGGCTGCGCGGGATTCGTCTGGAAACCCGTGGTCACCGTGGCGCCGTTGTCCAGCACGACCATCAGCAGGTCGCTCTGGTGGTGCACCGCGTTGGCGATCGCCGGCATCGTGGTGTGGAAGAACGACGAGTCGCCGAACAGAGCGACCGCGCGCTCGCCGATGCCGGCGCGGGCAAGGCCGTCGGCCACGCCGACCGCCGAGCCGAGGGCGAACTTGGCGTCGATCCGGTCGCCGATCGGCGCCAGGCACCCCGGATCACCCACGAGTACCGGGTCCTGCCCGAGCGAGCCAGCCGCCTCCTTCAGTGCATCGAGGATCGCCCCGAACCGGCAGCCGGCGCAGTGGTTCTCGCGGGGCGGGCGCTCCGCGGCCTCGCCGGCCTCGAGAAACGCCCGCGCCGGGACGAACCCCGGCAAGAATCGCTCGAGCGCCCGCTGGATTTGCCAGCGGTAGAGCTCGCCCTCGCGCGGCGTGTGGCCGGTGGCCTTGCCGAGAATTCGCACCGGGCTTTTCCGGTCGTGCGCCAGGGCCTTGATCTGGGTCTCGAGGTAGGGCTCGTTCTCCTCGAGCAGCAGGACCTCGCGGCAGCCGGCGAGGAAGCCGCCGACGATCGCGCGCGGCAAGGGGAACAGCACGCCCAGCTTGAGCACCGACAGGTCGTTCCGGGGCGCGTCGCCGAGCACATCCAACAGCTTGCGGTGGACGAACCCGGCGGCGATCACGCCCACGGAACCCGGCGCCGTCGATCGCTCGACCCGGTTGAACGGTGAGGCGTCGGCCCAGCGTTCGAAGAGCGCCAGCCGCTCGTGCAGCTCGCGGTGCTTGGCGACGACGTTGCGGGGCACGGGGACGAACCGCCAGGTCTCGCGCGCCAGGCCCAGGTCGGGCTGATCGTACGGTCCCTCGGGAACGTCGACGGCCTCGGACTGCTGGACGAAGCTCCGGGTGATCCGGATGACGATCACAGTGTGATGGCGCTCGGAGGCCTCGAAGGCCGCGCGCATCATGGCGAAGCCCTCGGCGGGCGTCGCGGGCTCGAGCCAGGGCATTTCGAGCATCGGGGCGAGCGGGCGGGTGTCCTGGTCATTCTGCGAGCCGTAACCGCCGGGGTCGTCGCCCAGCAGGATGACCAGGCCGCCGTGGAGCGGAGTGAGGTTGAGCGCCATGAGCGGGTCGATCAGGACGTTCATGCCGACGCTCTTGGTGGCGACGAGCGCGCGCCGGCCGGCGATCGACGCCCCGATGGCGATCTCGGCGGCGACCTTCTCATTGGTCGACCACTCGACGTGCAGGCCGTGCGTCGGGGCCAGAGCGATCAGCTCGGCGACCGTCTCGGAGCTGGGCGAGCCCGGGTAGCTGGCGACGACCTTCACCCCCGAGGCCACCGCGCCAAGGGCCAGGGCCCGGGGACTCGTCGACATCTGAAGTGGCATCAGGGAACTCCTCGATTCGGGCGGATCGCGGCACGGCGGCCGGATCGGATCGGCCCGGATCGGCCCGGCCCGGCCGGCGGCTGCCGGCCCATTAGACCAGCCCGGCGACGGGACCGCCATCGGCAAGTTGGGGTGACGGATTTCCACCATCCGGCTAAAATCGAGGGCCGTGGAATCCCGACCGCCCCCGGGGATTCCGGCTTGAGGAGCACGCTCATGAGCACCGTCTCGACGTCCCGTCCCGCTGATCCGCCCGCCGACGACCTCGACCCCTACCGCTTCGGCTGGCGATACGTCACCACGCTCAATCCCGACGGCAGCGAGTCGGTCTCGGAGGTGCCGCTCACCGAGGAGGATGTCCTCTTCCCCCAGGAGGGAGATTACATCTTGCAGACGGACCTCCATAGCACCGAAATCGGCTACCTCAAGGTCGTCCTCAATTCCCGGCCGCCGCGGGGGGGCCGCGCCGTGGCCATTGCCGTCGCCGATTGCCGCGTCGACTGGGGAGTCCCGGACCTTCCTCCCATGGGACCGGATCTCGCCGTGTTCTTCGGCATCGACCGCCGCAAGAACTGGGCGACGCTCCATGTGGTCAACGAAGGGGCGCGGCCCGGCCCGGTGATCGAGGTAACCTCGCCGTCGACGCGGAAGGGCGACCTGGTGGACAAGCCCGACCTGTACCACCGGGCGGGGGTGCCGCTGTACGTGATCGCCGACGCGACCGAGGCCGGCCCGGGCCGTCGCCGGCTCCGGCTGTGGGCCTACGCCTACGAGCCGGCCGGCTACCGGCGGATCGAGCCGGATGCCAGGGGCCGGATCTGGCTGGAGGGTCTGGACCTCTGGCTGGGGGTGGTGCGGGACGCGGAGATGGACTGCGACCGGCTGGCGTGCTACGACGGCGCGACGGGCGAGGAGGTGGGCGACTACCAGTCGGTCACGCGGGCGCTGGAGGCGGCGATGGCGGAGCGGGCCGAGTCGGAGGAGCGCGCCCGCGTCGAGCTCGAGGCGCGTCAGCAGGCGGAGGCCCGCGCCGAGGCCGAGGCTCGACGCGCCGAAACCGAGGCTCGACGCGCCGAAACCGAGGCTCGACGCGCCGAAACCGAGGCCCGACGCGCCGAAACCGAGGCCCGACGCGCCGAGGCCGAGGCCCGACGCGCCGAGGCCGAATCCGACGCGCGATCCCTGGCCGAGGCCCGCATCCGCGAGCTGGAGGAGGTGCTTCGCCACCGCGATCGGGGAGCCTGAC
>JAKAUH010000107.1 GCA_021818605.1 Planctomycetota bacterium | reverse complement strand
TCAAGGGCAACAGCAACCCGCCGGCCAGAAGCGCGACGAGTGCCAGCCGCACCCGTGGCTTTGCGAGCGATCGAGGGGCCATCCTGCACCCCCTCCTTCCTTGGATTGAATGGAATACTCGCCCATCGACCCGCCGCGCGGGCTTTCAGGTCAAAAGCCCGCGACGGTCAGGGCGGCTGGTGTTACCGTCCATCGGATCAACCAGCAAACCAGACAGATCGCCACACCGCCCAGGAGCAGCCCCATCAGGGCCCCTCCCACCGACCGGACTCCTACCGGCTCGGACCGGACGACGCACGCCAACAGCCAGACGATCAGGGGAATCGTCAGTCCGGCGAACAGGCAACCCGCCGGGTTGGCCCGCCACGACCGATCCACCCGACCCCGCACGAACCAGGCACACGCCGTGGTCATGCCGCATGTCGGACACCGTTTCCCTGTCATTCTGGCGAACGTACAGGGCCCAGGGCCGAGCTGAGTATGCGTCCCATACCCTCTCGGATCGGGCACCAGAGACCTCGCCAGCCCCAGAACCCCCGCCAGCAGGACCGTGGCGGCCACCATCAGCCCGCGCGTCAGCCAACCCAGGCGGTGCCGTTCCCGAGGTTGCGTCGACATGGTTGGCCCTCGACCTGACGGGTGATGGCGACCACACGGTCCCCGATCGCAGTGGGCCTGAAGACAGGATATGTCATCTTACCGCCGGGGCCAATTGCGGCAAGAGCGAAATCCTCGAGGCGCGAGGGACGAGTGAGAGTGGATACGGAAATGGCGAGGACGAGGACAGCGAGCACACCGGACGCACACACCATGCAGATCGTGATCAGAGCTCGTTGACCCACTCCTCGGCCTCGATCATCGCGGCCTGCATCCGGCGCTCGACTTCCTGGCGGCACGACTCGAGGGTGTCCCGGTCGGCGTCGGGCGGGACGATCACGGCGGGCGGTACGACGCAGGCCGCCGGACTGAAGGGGCGAGGTACGCAGAACCTGTCCCAGCTCCGGGCCCGCCAGTTCCGCTTGAACGCCATGCCGGCTCCGACGATCGGAAACCCGGTACGGCTCGAAAGATAAGCGATCCCCTGATGCACCGAGCGCCGCGGTCCGCGCGGGCCGTCCGGCGTGACGCACAGATGCCCCCGATCGACCCGCGTCGTCATCTCTCGTAGCGCCCGCGACCCGCCCCGCGTCGTCGACCCGCGCACCACGCTGAATCCCAGCCGGGCCACGACCTGCGTGATCAGCTCGCCATCGCGATGGTCGCTGATCAGAATGTGCATCTCGGGCCAGTTCCAGTAATACGCCGGAAACAGCATCACCTCGTGGAAGAACGCATAAATGTAGCGCTGGCCGGTCTCGCGGGCGATCTCGGGGGCGACGGCTGGATCCTGGTAGCGGAAGTGATAGTGGAGCGTCCGACCGAGCTGGCTGACGGCCGCGGCGCCCGTGGCGCCCACGGCCCGGATGAGCAGCGGGTGCTGGATCTTCATGCAACGGGTCCTTCCGTGGAACGGCGGGCGGACGGTCCTTTCCGTGGCGATCGCCCGGATGACAGGGAGTGACTCCTGTACGGATCATCCCCGCAATCCGGGCCTGCCCACCCAGCGCGGCAGACTGTACGCGAAAGTGAGGACCCGTGCCACAGCAGCCGGGTGGTTGAGAGTCGGAACCGGAGACCCGGCGGATCAGGGGACATTGGCGCGCCGGCCGTTTCGGGCAGGCTGGACCGAGGGCTTGTCGTCGCGACCGGCCTCGAGCCGACCGCGGCGGCCGGCGGGCACTCCCGCGACCTTCTTGGCCGCGCGGCGCGGGGCCTGCGGGCTGCGACCGGGGAGACTCTGGAAGAGTCTTGGCACGACGTCGTCGAGCGTGTCGACCAGTTGCAGAGTCAGATCGGCCTTCACCTCGGCCGGGATCTCGACGAGGTCCTTCTCGTTGTGCCGGGGGATCAGCACGCTCCGGATCCCGGCGCGGCGGGCGGCCAGGATCTTCTCGCGGACACCGCCGACGGGCAGCACCCGGCCGGTGAGCGTGACCTCGCCCGTCATCGCCAGGTCGGGCTGGATGGCCTTGCCGCGGAAGAGGCTCACGAGCGCCGCGGCGATCGCCACGCCGGCCGACGGGCCATCCTTGGGAACCGCACCGGCCGGAACGTGGATGTGCAGGTCGGTCTTGTGGAACCGCGAGGTGTCGACCTCCAGCTCTCGCGCGTGGCTGCGCAGGTAACTGAGCGCGGCCTGGGCGCTTTCGCGCATCGACTCGCCCAGAAGACCGGTGAGGGTCAACTGGCCCTTGCCCGGCATCCCGGTGGCCTCGATGAACAGGATTTCGCCGCCGCTGGGGGTCCAGGCCAGCCCGGTGGCGACCCCGGCCACTCCGGTGCGGTCGGCCAGCTCGCGGAAGAAGCGGGACGGACCCAGCAGCTCGGTCACTCGCTTCGGCTCGATGACCGACGGCGCGCGCTGACCCTCGGCGCGGCGGCGGGCGACCTTGCGGCAGATCGCGGCGATCTCGCGCTCGAGGTTGCGCAGGCCGGCCTCGCGAGTGTAGTCGACAATGATCCGGCGAATCGCGGCGTCCGTGATCGACAGGTCCTTCGGGGTGAGCCCGTGCTGCTCCAACTGCTTGGGAATGATGTACTTCTGCGCGATGTGCGTCTTCTCCTCCTCGCTGTAGCCGGGGAGCTGAAGCACCTCCAGGCGATCCAGCAGCGGCGGGGGGATCGTCTCCGTCATGTTCGCGGTGGCGATGAACATCACCTTTGACAGGTCGAAATCCACGTCGAGGTAGTGGTCGCGGAACGTCGAGTTCTGCTCGGGGTCGAGGACCTCGAGCAGCGCCGCGGAGGGATCGCCGCGGAAGTCGGCGCCGAGCTTGTCGACCTCGTCGAGCATGAAAACAGGGTTATTCGTACCCGCCTTGCGCAGGCCCTGGATGATCCGCCCGGGCAGCGCGGCGACGTAGGTGCGGCGATGACCGCGGATCTCGGCCTCGTCGTGCACGCCGCCCAGGCTGACGCGGACGAACTCGCGTCCCAGCGCACGGGCGATGCTCTTGCCCAGCGAGGTCTTGCCCGTGCCCGGCGGGCCGGCCAGGCAGAGGATCGGGCCCTTCATGTCCTTCTTGAGCTTGCGTACGGCCAGGTACTCGATGATCCGCTCCTTGATCTTCTCAAGGTCGTAATGATCGGCGTCGAGCACCTTGCGGGCGCGGCGGATGTCGAGCCGGTCGCGGCTGGCGTTGCTCCACGGCAGGATGGCCAGCCAGTCGAGGTACGTCCGAACGATCGAGTACTCGGCCGAGCTGGGGTGCATGCCGCCGAGCCGGTCGAGCTCGCGCTCGGCCTCGCTGAGCACCTCCTGCGGCGGACCGGCCTTCTTGATCCGCTCCCACAACTCGGTGATCTCGGGGTTGTCCCCCTCGCTGTCGCCCAGCTCTTCCTGAATCGCCTTGAGCTGCTGGCGGAGGAAGTGATCGCGCTGAGCCTTGGAGAGCTCGCTGCCGACCTGTTCCTGGATCTTGGTCGACAGCTCGAGCACCGCAAGCTGACGCGAGAGGTACTGGCCGAGCCGTTCGAGCCGGTTGCGGACGTTCACCTCGCCCAGCAGGCTCTGCTTCTCCTCGATCGTGAACGGCAGGCTCGAGGCCAGCAGGTCGGCCAACCGCCCCGGCTCGCGGGTGTTGATCGCGGCGACCTGAAGCTCCTCGGGGATCTGCTGCGACTGGTCCACCATCCGCTGGAAGAAGCGGTTGACGTGGTGCACCAGGGCGTCGAGTTCCACGCCCTCCTCGACGACCTCCTCGTAGGTCTCGACCTCGCCGATGAGGTACGGCTCGGTCTGCACGACGCTCAGCAGCCGCGCCCGGTTCTGGCCCTGGCAGACGATCCGCGTCGAGCCGTCCGGGAACTTGAGCATCTTGAGCACCAGCCCGACGCAGACCGTGGGGTACAGGTCGTCCATGCCGGGCGAGTCGGTCTCGGGATGCAACTGGCTGACCAGGGCGACCATGCGCTCGCCGCTCATCGCATCATCGATCAGGCGGATGCCGCTCGGCCGATTGATCACCAGCGGGACCACGGTCTGGGGGAAGACCACATCCGAGCGCAGCGGCAAGAGCGGAAGCCGGCAAACGCCCATCGGCTGCCCCTCGACATGCTCCCCCAGCACGATGATCTGACCGGCGTCCGAGACCCCGCGGCCGGCCGGCGATCGTTCGGATACCCTCGG
>JAKAUH010000856.1 GCA_021818605.1 Planctomycetota bacterium | reverse complement strand
GCCGTCGCGGATCACAACCAGCGCCGACTCGGCCGCGCGGCGCAGCCGCGGGTCGGTATCGGGCCTGGTGATGGCCCCGAGGTACGCGGAGACCGCGCGGGGATCCGGCCTGCGGCACAGCGCGGCGGTCGCGCGGAGGCGAAGGTCCGCATCCGGTCCCTGAGCGATCGTCAGCAGCGGCGGGACGGCCTCGGGGATGCGGAATGCCGCGGCCGCGAGGATCGCCGCCCGACGCACCTCGACGGCGGGGTCCTCCAGCCGGTCGAGCACCGACTGCTTCACATCGGGCGCGAGTGGCCGGCGCAGGTTGAGGCTCAACAGCGCGGCGGCGCGGACTGGAGCCGACGGGCTCTCGAGGAACCCGGAAAGTTCGTTCGGCGGCAGGACGCCTGTGGCCGCGAGGCCAGGCAGCGCGACGGCCACGAGGGTCGGCGGCGCCTTGGGATCGTAGATCAGCCCCAATCGGGCGCGGAGCGAACGGGCGTCGCGCACCGCCGCAAGGCCCCGCAGCGCCGCGACGCGCACCGCCTCGGGCCGCGCGCCGTCGAGCAACCACGATGCCAGGATCGGCACGGCGCCGGCGTCGCGCAGCCGCGCAGCGGCGTCGGCCAGCGACTCCTGGTTGCCAGAATCGGTCTCGCGCATCATCGCCGCGCGAAGTGCCGGCGCGGCCGCTGCGCCGGCCCGGGATAATCCCGCGATCGCCCGCTCGCGGATCTCGGCGTCGCGATCCGCCAGACCGGTCATCAGGCCGCTCAGCACGAGCTGCATCCCCTCGGGCGACCAGTCGCGCGTCTTCGATGGCGGCTCGCCCGCCAGCGGATTGGGACCGTACCAGTCGCCCGACCATTCGGGGTACTGGCGATACAGACCCGCAAGGTTCGCGACAATTCGTAGCCGGAGCGCCGGGTTCTCCGTGCGCCGCAGTACCTCGCCCAGCACCCGCACCACCGGCACGGTCCAGGCCTCGTCAGTCAGCTCGAGCGCCGATTCGCTTCGCCGCGGGTCGACAAGCGCCGCGGCCAGCGCGGTCTCGTCCCACGCCGCAAGGCGACGGATCGCGGTCTGAATCGACCAGACGGCGAAGCGGTCCGAATCGCCGAGCGCCGCATAAAGCGCCGGTGCGGCCGCGGATTTGTCGCCGATCCGGCCCAGCGCGATCGCGGCCTCGCGGCGGACGGCCGGATCGCGGTCCCTGAGGAGTCCGGTGAGGACGGTGAGAGCCTCGGGGTCGCGATGGATCCCGGCCGACCGCGCCGCCTGGAGCCGCACCCGCGCCGAGGGGTCAGCCGTCGCGTGCCTGATCGCCTTTTGCGCCTCGGCGCCGCCGATCGCGTCGAGCGCCCAGATCGAATGGATCCGACCGGTCTCGGCGCCGCCGCTTTGCAGCCGATTGATGAGGAACGGCACCACCGGTGCCCCCTGGCTCGCAAGGGCGCGCTGCGAGGCAATCCGCACCGAGAGCGCCGGATGGTCAAGCGCCGCGAGCCGCACGGCCCGATCCGTCCCCGTCGGCCTCGCGACGGGCCGGGGCGCGTCGGTTCCCCGGTAGCGCAGGCGATAAAGCCGCCCCGACCTCGCGCGGCCATCGAGCCAGCCGTTGCACGCCCAGTCGACCAGCCAGAACCCGTCGCCCTCGGCCGCCACGGCCAGCGAGAATGGGCGGAAGTCGGCCACCGGACCCTTGGTGATGATCGCCGATCGCCCGACGATGGCGTACGTCCCGCCCCTCTTGCGAATCACAAAGCGATGGACCTCCTGGAGTCCCCAGTCGCAGAAGAACAGGTTGCCGCGGTACGACTCGGGCAGCCGGTCCTCGTTGTAACAAACGCCCTGCGCGCCGGCGCCGATGGCGCGTCCTCCCATGATCGGCAGCGCCCGGCCTGGTGATGCGAGGAACTCGTACGGATAACCGTAATGCCCGCCGACGATGTGGTGCGTCAGGCTGTTCGGCCACCGTTTGCTGTCATCGTCATTGCCGTACGTGAAGACCTCATCGCCGGCCGACAGCGCCACCGACAGCGGGTTCCGCTCGCCGGTCGAGACAACCTCGAGCCCGGTGCCATCGGGCCGGACGCGGATCACCCCGCCGCCCTTGAGCTGGATCGTCGCCCCGTCGCGGCCAACGGCCCGGGGAATGCCCTTGTCCCCGATGGCAATATAAAGGTAGCCGTCCATCCCCAGCCGGATCCCTGACGCGACGTGGTCGTTCATCCCGCTGGCGCCCGGCACCTTCGGCCCGAGCCCGGTGACCAGGTCAACCCGCGAGTCGGCCCGGCCGTCGCCATCGGTGTCGCGCAGGGCCGAGAGGAATGGCGCATGCACGACGTACAGCGTCCCGTCGACCCACTCCAGCCCCATCACGCTCCACAGACCGCTTGCGAACGTCCGGAACCGGCCCTCGCGGATCGCCACGACCGAGTCGATCGGCGAGGTGGGCGGCCCGGTCATGTCCATCGGGTCCGAGCCGAGGTAGATCGTCCCATCGGACGCGGCGACGATCGCCGTGGGATAGACGATCTCGGGCGCCTCGGCGGCCAGCTCGATCGACCAGCCCTCGGCGACCGCCGGCAGCCGCCGGCCGCCCGGCCCGGCCGCATCGACGCGGCCAATTGCCGCGCACAGCAACACGATCAGGATCAGCGCGGAACTCCATTTCATCGCTGGCATGCTCCCCAGGCCCCGTCGTGGAGGGGAAGATGATACACATCCATCAGGCCGCCGAAGACCGGTGAAATCCCGCCGATCAGACGGAGGCGCGGCACGTTCCGTGGAGATGGTCTGGCGATCGTCGGGCCGAGCGGCGAGAATTGTAGCGATCCCGGCCGATCGCCTCAACGCGAGCCGGACGTCCTTCGTCCGGCGCCGGAAGATGACGGTCATGCGGAAGCGGAAACCTCGCTTCCCTTTCCGACGAAAGGCCGCGACAGGCCAGCATCGATCACCCCAGGCTGGAGGTGTCCCGAAGGTGTCCACGACGACCGCGATCACGGAGGCGAGCGAGCCGGAATCGTCCAGCGCCCGCCCAAAGGTCCCGTTCAAGAGCCCGACCTATCCGCCCCGCGTCCACTTCGCCGAGCGGGCCGAGATGGAGCAGAAGCTAGGCTCGATCGACGAGCGGATCCAGGCGGCCCGCCGCAAGCTCGAGACGCTGGGTGAGCGCCCCGAGCGTGCCCGGTTGGACCGGATCCTCTTCCAGATGCTCGGCGCGCGCGACCAGGTCGCCGAGGCCATTCGCCGACTGCCGCTCGAGACCGGCGCGCTGTACGACGAGGACAGGGAGCGCTACGAGCAGGCGCTCGCGGCCTTCGAGCGCACGCACCGCCGCTGGGAAGCCGGCGGCTGATTTTTTATTGGTCATTAGGCATCGGTCATTGGTCATTAGTCATTGGTTCGCTGACGCGGATCTCCACGGCCAACCCCAGGGCCGGGTCCTATCCGATTTCCGCGAGAAGGCCTGACCGATGACTAATGACCAACGCGCAGCCAGTGATCAATCGGCCGCGCCGCGTCGGTGGTGAACGGCAACTCGACACGCGCGCCGCGACCGGCCGATGCGTAGAGGGCGTGAATCGCCTCGACCACCGCGCGGCCGTCGCGGCCATCCTCGCGCGGCGCGGTCCCGCTCCGGACGCACTCGACGAAGTGTGCCATCTCCTGCGGGAAGCCGTAGTTCCAGATCTCCTCGTAGATCGGGAACGACCAGCCAGCCGTCGAACCGGCCTTCTCCACAGCGTAGCCATATCCGCGTTGCGAGAAGGCCCGCAGCGCGTTGCCGTACAGCACGTCGGCATATGCCTGACCCTCGCTGCCGAACACCTCGGCGCGGTCGTCCATGCCCCCCGGTTTGTTCCAGCTCTCCTCGGCGAGACCGATGGCACCGCCGTCGAAATTCAGGATCAGGATCGCCTCGTCGTCGCCGTCGGTCCGCCCGCCGTGGACGAAGGTCCCCATCTGCGCGTAGACGCTCCGGATCGTCGCCTTGGTCCCGGCCGCGTCGCCGAGGATCCAACGAAAGAACTCGATCGCGTGGCAACCCATGTCGAATGTTACACCGCCCCCGCTGCGCTTCGTGTCGTAGAACCATGCCGTGTGCGGACCGTCGTGCTTCTCCGACTGCTTGACCAGGTGGATCTTGCCCAGCGCGCCCTCGTCCACCAGCGACTTGAGCCGGACGTACTTGGGGGCGAAGCACAGCTCCTCGGCGTAGCCGAGCAGGCCGTCCACGCGCTCG
>JAKAUH010000756.1 GCA_021818605.1 Planctomycetota bacterium | reverse complement strand
CGAGCTGGTACGAGTCGAGCGACGTCGTGGCCGTGTCCGAGACGGTGATCGTCGCCGTGTCGTTGTTCAGGTAGCTGTCGGACCCGGTGGCGCGGAGGAGCTCTCAAAAAGGACAGGCGAATTACTGCCGCTCCGCCGCTGAGGCATCCATGCAATCTCAGCGAGAAAGTGCCTGTCCTTTTTGGATCTGTCCTTTTTGGATCGGCCCAGGGACATAGGAACTTGCGGCCAGGCGAGGCGCGCTGTCGCACCACGTCGACTGTCAACTGCTGGTGCGGACCGATGCGACAATCCCCTCAAAAAGGACAGGCAAATTACCGCCGCTCCGCCGCTGAGACATTCATGCAATCCCAGCGAGAAAGTGCCTGTCCTTTTTGGATCTAGAAAGTGCCTGTCCTTTTTGGATCTTCTTTTTGGATCGATCTGTCCTTTTTGGATCGATCCCAGCGAGAAAGTGCCTGTCCTTTTTGGATCTTTTTGGATCCGAAAACACAAGCACGTTTCGAGAGGCGGCGTCTGGCTTTCGGACGTAAAGTCTTGGGATGCATTGAGTTAACCAACGGGCTTGATGGTATTCGATCCTTTGTCCTTTTTGGATCCTTTTTGGATCCACCCGTGGGCGACTCATCTTTTGGCATGGCCGGTCGTCATCCCGGCGGCATCTCCGGCTCAATCCTCATCGACGCGGAACTCGGAAGGCTCATGGAGGACGAATTCGCGGGTCTTGACGTCGTTGCGGATGGTCCCCTTCACCGCGACCGCCCGATCATCTCGCAGCGCGTCGCAGGCGGCGGCGAACTCGGCGGCGTGCAGGTCCACCCGGACCCGCGCCGAGGCTCCGGCGACCTCGGCCATCAGGACCATCGAGCCGGCGACCTCGGGCATCAGCGGCCGGAGCGCCTTCCTCACGGTGAGCACCTTCCCTCGATAGCGCTCGGGCATTGCCGTCGCCCGGGTCCGCAGTTGTCGGCCGACCTCCTCGATGACCGCGAAGTGCTCCTGCGGGAACGAGACCGATCGGGGGACGTCCGCCGGCCGATGAGGGCGGGCGCGATTCCAGGAGACCTCGATGCCGAGGCTCGACTCATCCCCCGGCGGCCTCATCGTGACCAGGGCCTCGCACAGGTTGGCGCTGACGCCTTCCGTCACCGCGTTCAGGAGTCGGCCGCTGTTCCCCTCCTGGACGGCCCGCGAGACCAGGCCCAGGCTGGACATCAACCGTGTCGTGACTCGCCGGGCGAACGGCTGTTCCATCTCGAACCGGCCCGCATCCAGGCCCGCGAGGGGCGGCTGGATCTCCGGCGGCACCGGCGCCAGGATCGCGGCCACGAAGCTCCCGCGTTCGGTCTGTCCGAACCGGCAGCCCTTGAGGAATCGGCTCACTTCCTTGCTCGTCCGCTGGGTGTGCAGGGCTTCGGGCCGGATGAGGCTGAAGGCCGACGACCAGAGCAATTGGCGGGCCCCTTCGAGCAGCTTGATGGCCTCGTCGAGCGGGAGGTTGCCGAGGGCGGCGACCGAGCCGGCGACGCGCAGCCGCACGACGTCCGCCGCCGGCCCCGACAGGTCGTTGAGGATCGCCTGGACGGGACGCCGTTCGATGGTCGCCAGCGAGACGACCAGATCCCCCATCCGGTTGGCGTAGTCCCCGAGGTCTCTCTTGAGGGGGAGGAGCAGATCGACGTCGGGAAACGAAGGATGGAGGAACAGGAGCCCGTTCCCGTCCGCGTCGTACGGCTGGGACTTCCAGCCCTGACCCGACAGATAGAGCCGAACGTCCTCCGGCCGCAGCGCCAGCACGGCATCCTTCGGCAGCCTGAGCGAAGCGTTCATAGCGGCACCTTGCGGGAGACCCGCTGCATGAGTCCCAGCAGTTGCTCCACGTCGAATCGCTACGATCGAGGCAACGTGACCGAGATGCTGCGGGAGTTCTCCCTCTGCGGCATCCCCAGGAGCGAGACCCAGTACGCGCACCTCCTGCTGATCATACATTCCTCGGTCGTCTCAATCCACTCCTCCGGATTTTCCGGGAGGACGTGGACCAGCAGGATTCGAGGGATCAGGCATTTCTCGCGCAGGTCGTCGTAATTCTTCGGTTTGAGCGGAAAGGTCAGCGTCTTCGCCCCGGGCCTCAGGGCGGACGTCGCCTTGAGCTGGACCTCGATCCGCGGAGAGCGGACGGCAGCCTCATGATGAACGTAACCCGTCGCGCCGATTACGACGTCCACGCTGTCTTCGTCCACGATCTGGACCTGGCAGGTGTAGCCCGCTCGCGCCGCCACGGCATGGACGTAGGCCACGCTCAACTGCTGCTTCTGCTCGTTCTCGGTCACACGATCGGCTCCATGAGGCTTTCCGTCGTCTTGACCCGGATCTTACCAGATAGCAACCTAAGCTCTCAAAAAGGACAGAGAAAGTGCCTGTCCTTTTTGAATCCTGCTTTTTGAGTCCTGCTTTTTGAATCCTTTTTGAATCTCCTCCCGTTGGCCCCTCCCATGGTCCGCCGGGACGGACCCAGGCCGCGATGCCTCGGGCCCGTCCCACGCCGTCTTCAATCATCACGGGGTCAGACCGGACGTCCCGGACGGAATGAACGGGACCTCCGTCCGGCCGTTGAGGGTCGGCACGGCGGTGAAGGGTCGATTGCCCGGCATCGAGGCGTACGGCCGCACCTCGTGGTCCGATGGCCCCAGCGGTGCGCCGCCGGCCGGATGGGCGCCGCCCGCGGCCACATACGGCAGATACCGCTGCCCTCGCGATTCGTAGGGGTTGTAATATGTGGGAAACCACATCTGTTCTGGTGGCACCGTGAAATACCGCGGGAAATAATACTCGGCCGTCCGATCGGCAGCCAGCGGCAGGTAGGGGCCATAATCCGCCCAGCCGTAGGCGTCGGGGAAGCCGTTGGGAAAGCCCCAGCCGTCGCCCGGACCAGGGGGCAGGATGTGGTCGCGATGTTTCCGCGACCAGCGCCTCTGGTAGGGGTAGTAATACGGGACCGACTGAGGCCCATTCGGCGATGGGGGCTGCGGCATGTAATAGGGAGCGTAGCCGCTCGGCTGTCCCTGCGCGTAGCGGTTCGCATCTCCCTGCACCTGGCCCGTCGAGCCCGCGGCCAGGCCCAGACATATGGCGACGAAGGCGGCCGTCATCGCGATCCTCCTTGCCGGGCAGTTCGGTACACCGTCACGACCCGCCCACGATCCATCCCGTGAGCATGAGCCGACCAACCCAGCGCCGCGACACCACACCACGACGCCGTTTCTGCGACCGGCGATATCCCGGAAGCATAGCCGCGCCCGCGAACCAGGCATGCCAGACGCTCCGGATTCTCTTTCGATCCGCCGGCAGAGACGTTACCATCACTCCTGTCGCGCCGGGCCGACGTCCAGGCCGCGCCCGGACGTCCCGGGCTCGCCCCTCCCTGCCGCAATACCGATGACCGTCGCATGATCCTCCTGATCGACAATTACGATTCCTTCACCTACAACCTGGTCCAGCGCCTGGGCGAGATCGACCCGGCCCTCGACCTCCGCGTCGTCCGCAATGATCGGATCACGCTCGAGGAGATCGAGGCCATGAAGCCGGACCGGTTGATCATCTCGCCGGGCCCGTGCACGCCGCGCGAGGCGGGGATCTCCAACCAGGTCGTCGAGCGCTTCGGCCCGCGGATCCCGCTTCTGGGCGTCTGCCTGGGACACCAGTGCATCGGCCACACCCTCGGCGCGCGGGTCGTGCGGGCCGACCGGATCATGCACGGCAAGACCTCGTGGGTGAATCACGACAATCAGGGCGTCTATCGCGGGCTGGCCAATCCGTTCCAGGCCACGCGGTATCACAGCCTGGTGATCCAGGCCGGCAGCCTGCCCGAGGACCTCGAGGTCGTCGCGTGGACCGACGAGGGTGAGATCATGGGCGTCCGGCATCGTCGTTTCCCAATGGAGGGCGTGCAGTTCCACCCCGAGAGCTTCCTCACTCACGAGGGCACGCATCTCCTGAAGAACTTCATCGAGTCGCCCGGATGAGAATGCCGTCGATCCCGCCGACGACCGAGCCTGATCCCGGGCACGACCACGAGCCGAGGGACGAGCCATGCTGACCGTCGACGAGGCCGTCCGCGCGGTTCTGGATGTGTCGCGGCCGTTGCCGCCGCGCCCCGTGCCGCTGGAACACGCGCTGGGGTCCCGCCTGGGCGAGGACGTCGCCGCCGACATCGACCTGCCGCCGTTCGACACGGCGCTCG
>JAKAUH010000790.1 GCA_021818605.1 Planctomycetota bacterium | reverse complement strand
GCGTTATGGGAGTCATATTCTCCGTGGATCATGCTGCGCTCTGATCAACTGATCAGAGCAGGCCGAAAAATCGAAAGAAGAGGCGGCTCGATGAATTCTTGGACGGTCTCCTAGGATTCTCGTAGCTAGACGGCCCGAGGCCGATAGCTCCTTCCTTCCCCGGCCGCCCGCAAAATCCGGCCTCGTTCCTCCCTCTGCGCGCGCTTTTTCCTGTCAAGGCCGATGTTCTCCTGGGCCACGCGATTCTTGTCGCTTGTTTGACCTCATCCGCGATTACTAACATGGTGACAACTATCGTTGGGGATACAAGCCATGGCTTCAGGGTTGCGTCACGGCGAGCCGCGCGATGCTCGGCGTGGCCGTCGTTTTTGCCCGGGTCTCACTGAGTTCGAGAAACGTCTCGTACTGAGCTATCAGTTTCCCGGGATCGGTGGGATCGCGTTCGACCCGTCGGGCGACGTGTTCGTCAGTTACAACAGCACGAGCGCCGGGTCGACACAGCAGCAATCGGTGGCGGAGGTTGGGGCGAGCGGCTACCTGGTGAGTGCGAGCATTTTCAGCACGAGCGGGAGCAACGCGCTTCCCGGTGCTCTGAGTCAGGTCAACGCGTCGACGCTGCCCACGATCGGCGGGACAGGCGAGCTGCTCGAGCTCCAGCCCGATGGCGAACTGTATGCGTTCGACCCGGTGAGCGGGGCGTCGTCGCTCTACGATAACCTCGCCACCGATTCGGTCAGCATGGCGAACGTCTACGACGTGCAGACCGGGTCCATCGTCAACCTGGCCGGCAAGATCAGCCTTCAGGGTGCGACCTACGGCGACTTCGGGGTGTACCAGAACTCGCTCGTGGTCTCGGCCGAGTCGAACGGCTGGGACTTTGTGATGCGGGTGAGCTATGGGTCCTCGGCGCCGGGAACGGCCACGGTGCTGGTCGCCTCGCCGGCCAGCGCCGGCCTGTCGGCGTCGCCGGGAGGGATCGCCGTCGACTCGCAGGGGACGGTGCTGACCACGATGCCGTACATGCCGTCCGGCTCGACCACGGCGATCCACGCGCCGGTGGGGTTCAACATCGCGTACGACACGGGCGCCAGCCCGTCGCCGTTCGTGCCGAACCTGGGACTCGCGAGCGTGCCCAACATCGAGAGCGGCGGCATCGCGGTGGACTCGCAGAACAACTTCATCCTCGCCGTGAAGGACTCGTCGCTCTACGGCGGCGGCCAGGGAATCGTGCACATCAACTCGTCGCTGACCGCGTTTCTCGCCGATCCGACGCCGAACGCCGGCGCCGTTCCCTCGGCCATCGCGTATCAGAACGTCGCGGGCACGAACTACCTGGCGTTCACCGACACGGCCTCGGACACCTACACGGTCGCCGGCGAGCTGCCGCTTTTCAGCGGCCAGGTCACCCCCGCGCAGCTCATCAATGCCTATGGCGTGAACAAGATCCAGTTCACCGCACCCGGAGGCACGACGATCGCCGGGACCGGCGCGGGACAGACGATCGCCATCGTCGAGGAGGGCGTGGATCCGACGCTGGCCGCCGACCTCAAGACATTCGACAGGTATTTCGGCATCCCCAATCCACCCAGTTTCCAGGTGGTGGACCAGAACGGCGTGACGACGCAGAACCTCAGCATCGTCGGTGAGGCGTCGCTCGATGTCGAGTGGGCGCACGCGATTGCCCCCGGGGCGTCGATCGTGGTTTACAACGCTGCCTACGAACCAAACAACCCGACTGCGTCCGTTCAGAACCTGCTGCTGGCGATGCAGCAGGCGTCGAAGCTGCCGGGGGTATCGGTCGTCACCCTGAGCTACGGGATCACCGAGTCGTCGCTGGCCGCGGCCGGACTGAACCAGACGACGCTCGACTCCTATTTCACCACGCCGGGCGTGACCTTCCTGGCCGCGGCGGGCGACTCGGGCATCTACGCCAGCGGCACTTATACCGTCGCCGCGGACTACCCGGCGGCCTCGCCCAATGTCGTTGCCGTCGGCGGGACCTCGATGGTGATCGACTCCGCCGGCAATTACCCGGGCACTGGTATCAGTGGCGAGGTCGCCTGGGGCAGCGGCGTGCAAAGCGGTATCAACGGCGGGGGTGGCGGCGGTCTGAGCGCGGTCGAGTCCCAGCCGTCCTGGCAGGCCGGCGTCGTGCCGTCGAGCATGGATCCGAACGGCGCCCGAGCCC
The DNA here is from genome assembly GCA_021818605.1 of Planctomycetota bacterium. Classification (GTDB taxonomy): domain Bacteria; phylum Planctomycetota; class Planctomycetia; order Isosphaerales; family Isosphaeraceae; genus JAKAUH01. Next base: position 2,053 of record JAKAUH010000790.1, on the reverse strand, counting down.
TGCCGGACGTCTCGATGGATTCCGGAGCGGCCCAGCAGTACGACGTCTTCACCAGCACCCTGAGCGGCTCATCGGTCTCGGCGTCGGCGGTCGGCTGGCTGGGCGACGCCGGCACGAGCGCGGCGTCGCCGATCTGGGCCGGCCTGATCGCGATTGCCGACCAGGGCCGAGTCCTGCTCGGCGGGACGCCGTTGACCGGCGACTCGCAGACACTGCCGGCGCTCTACTCGCTCCCGTCGTCCGACTACCACGACATCATCTACGGCAGCAACGGCGACTCGGCCACGACCGGCTACGATCTCGCCACCGGCCTGGGGACGCCGGTCGCCAATCTGCTCGTTCCGGATCTTGCCGCGTATGGCCTTAGTTCCCAGATGTCGATTGCGTCCCAGCCGCCATCCAGCGTCACGGCCGGAAGTCCGTTCGGGCTGACCATCTACGTTCTGGACAGCCAGGGGAATCCCGCCAGCAGCGGGACCGTCACCGTGGCCCTCGGAACCGCGCCCGCCGGGGCAAGTCTGGGCGGGAGCTTGACCGCTGATGTCGTCAAGGGCGTCGCGACGTTTGCGGGACTCACCCTCAACGAGGCTGGAACCTACACGCTGACGGTCAGCGACAGCGCGGTCTCCGGCAGCTTGACCACGAGCCCGATCGACGTCACGTCGTCCATCTCCACCAGCGGAACGACTAGCGTCGCCCTCGCGGGCTTGCCGGCCTCGCCGACCTTCGGCCAGTCGGTGACGCTCACGGCCACGGTAAGCGTCCAGTCCCCCGGCACGGGCGTCCCGACCGGGTCCGTAACGTTCAGCGACGGAGTCAGCGTCCTCGGCACGGTGAACATGGTCAACGGCATCGCGCAGCTCACGACCACGCTGACGACGGTCGGGAGCAACACGATCGCGGCCTCGTACAGCGGCGACGATCCGTCCAGCAGCACCGGCGAGACCATCAAGGTCGGTCCGGCGACACCCACGATCGTCTGGTCCACTCCCGCGAACATCACCGTCGGGACGCCCCTCGGAACCAGCCAGCTCGATGCGACGGCCACCTTCAACGGGACGCCGCTGGCTGGCGTGTTGACGTACTCGCCGTCGATCGGCACCGTGCTCTCCGTCGGCAACGGACAGACCCTGTCCGTCACGTTCGTGCCCGGCAACAGCACCGACTTCCTCACGGTATCAGCCTCCGTGCCGATCAACGTTGTGACCGCGCCGGCCGGGAGTTCACCACAGCCGACGCCCACACCGACACCGAGCCCGACACCGACGCCCACGCCTGGCCCGACGCCGGCGCCTCTGCCTCCGCCTCCGCCAATCACGTCCCCCACCCCGGCTGTCGCGACGATCATCGGCGAACAGCTCGCCTTCCGCCGCAAACTCAACAGGTTCGGAAGGCCGGTCGGGCGGTCGATCCTGGATGGTTACACGCTTCAGTTCAGCACCGGCCTGGGCGCGGCCGCGGCGGATCCGGCGAACTACCAGGTTTCATCCGTGTTCACGAGACGGCTGAGGAAGACCGTCGAGCAGGTCCTGCGTCCGATCGCCGGGTTCTCCGTCACGTATTCCTCGGCGACCGACTCGGTGACGATCGAGCTACCGGCGCGGACGAGGATGCCGAAGGGCGGACAAATTGCCGTGCTGCCGGGAGCGGCCAGCGGCACCGGCGATGCGCTCGTCGGCCCGACCGTGTTTGCGATCGAGCCGGGCGGCAAGCGGATCTTTCCCAGGTGAGCCGAATGCCACGAGCGTGCCCGTGCCCCTGGCGATTGCCCCGATTGCGAGATTCCGGTGCGAGCCGTATCATCTCGCGTCGATGGACCGGGCGGATTCCGCGCTTGTTCGTAACAGTGCGCGGGCGGATCCGCCCGGGAGGGGGGACGAGCGATCATGGCGAGCGATACCGGACCTCACGTCGTCATCGTCGGCTGCGGGTTCGCGGGTCTGGCCGCGGCGCGCGGGCTGCGGCACGACGCGGCGCGGATCACGCTCGCCGATCGCTCGAACCATCACACGTTCCAGCCCCTGCTGTACCAGGTGGCGACGGCCGCGCTCAG
>JAKAUH010000930.1 GCA_021818605.1 Planctomycetota bacterium | reverse complement strand
GCGCGATCTTCTGGCGGAGCCCGCTCATGCGCTGGCGGGTTTCGCGGGATCCAGGCGCCGCGGGTGGCGGAGCAGGAGCCGTGCGGGCCTGGGGCGCCTCGGGTCCCTTGGTCCAGGGTGTAGCCGTTCGATCGGGAGCCGCCGGTGCGGTGGCGGCTGGCGCCGCGGGGCCAGCGGTGCCCACCGAGGTCAGCACGTCCTCCTTGGTGATCCGCCCACCCGGCCCGGTGCCGGCGATCCGGTTGACGTCGACGTTCTCCTCGGTCACGATCCGACGCACTGCTGGCGACAACGGGCGATCGCCGCCGTGGTCTGCGCCGTCCGGGGGCGCCGCAGCCGCAGTCTTCTGACCGTTTGGCCGAGGGGCGGCCGCCTCGCTCGCAGCCGGCTTCGCCCCGGAGCCCGCCGGAGCGGCCGCACCGGCTGCCGCTCCCACGCCCGCCGGTTCGATGGTGCCGACCGTCGCTCCGATGGCGACGGTGTCACCCTCGGCGGCCCCGATCTTCAGCACGCCCGCGCCCGGCGATGGCACGATGTTCGTGGCCTTGTCGGTCTCGAGCTCCAGCAGCGGGTCGCCGGCCTGCACGGTTGCCCCGTCGGCCTGGAGCCACTTCGACACGATGCCCTCGGAGATCGACTCGCCGACGCTCGGGACCTTGATCGGGACTGCGGACATGGCCTTTTCCTTGGTTTTTTCGGTTTTCGGCTTTCAGTCGGCCCTGGTTATTCCGGTCTGACGCGGGGGATCGGGTGTTAACCGCTCATGATCGCGTATCCGACTGAAGTGTACCTTGTGGACGCTCTCCACCCGCTCCAACCGAATACCGAAAGACAAAAGACCGAGGACGGAAAACCAAAGAGCAAAGACAGAACACCGAATTCCGAACTTTGTTCTTTGTCCTCCGTCCTCTGTCCTCCGAACGAAAACTCACTTCACTTCCCCGAAGCCGACACGAGATGAGGCACCGCGGCCCCGCCGACGGCGGCCTCGACGATCTCGGCCTGCTCGCGGTCGTGGACCATCTTGGACCCGGTGGCGGGGCTGGCGCTGGCATCGCGGCCGACGTAGACGACCGACTCGCCCAGGAGCTCCTGGAGCCGGGGCGCCACGAAGGCCCAGGCGCCCATGTTCTGCGACTCCTCCTGGACCCAGAACCACTCGCGGGCCGAAGGATAGTGGTCGAGGACCGACTTGAGCTCGTCGAGCGGCCAGGGGAAGAGCTGCTCGATTCGGATGAGGGCCACGTCCCGGGCGCCGACCTCGGTGCGGCGGGCGAGCAGGTCGTAGTAGATCTTGCCCGAGCAGAGGAGCACGCGGCGGGCGCGCTCGGGGGCGGACGGGTCGTCCAGGACGTCGTGGAAGTTCCCGACGACCAGGTGGTCCACCGGCGAGACAGCCATCTTGTGCCGCAGCAGGCTCTTGGGCGTCATCACGATCAGGGGCTTGCGGAAGTCGCGGCGGACCTGCCGGCGGAGCAGGTGGAAGTACTGCGCCGGCGTGGTCGGCACGGCGACCTGGATGTTTTCCTCGGCGCAGAGCTGGAGGAACCGCTCGAGCCGGGCGCTGGAGTGCTCGGGCCCCTGCCCTTCGTAGCCGTGGGGCAGGAGCATCACCAGCCCGCTGGCGCGGCCCCACTTCGACTCGGCCGACGCGACGAACTGGTCGATGATCACCTGGGCGCCGTTGGCGAAGTCGCCGAACTGCGCCTCCCACATGATGAGCATGTGGGGCTCATCCAGCGAGTAGCCGTAGTCGAAGCCCAGCACGGCGGCCTCGGACAGCAGGCTGTCATAAACGCAGAACTCGGCCTGGCCGTCGCGGAGGTGATTCAGCGGGATGTGCCGCTCGCCGGTGTTGGCATCGACCAGCACCGAGTGCCGCTGGCTGAACGTCCCGCGCCGGCTGTCCTGGCCGCTGAGGCGGACCGGCGTGCCTTCCCAGAGCAAGCTGCCGAAGGCGAGCATCTCGGCCGTACCCCAGTCGAGCCCGCCCTTCTCGGTGACCGACTTCTGCCGGACCGAGAGCACCCGCAGGAGCTTGGGGTTGACCGTCACGCCCGACGGCGGCATGGTGGCTCGCTCGGCGATCTCGCGAAGCGTCTCGAACGACACGCCCGTGTCGACCGGGGCGAACGAGTACCGGTTCGTCAGGCCCGACCAGGCGCCGTGGAAGCCGTAATGCGGCTGCGGGTCCACCGCGCCCTTGCGGACCTCCTCGAAGACCTCGCGCAGCCGCTCCTCGAACGTCTCGGCGATGGTCTCGGCCTCCTCGCCCGACAGCTCGCCCCGATCCACGAGCTGCTTGGTGTAGACGTCGCGGACCGTGATCCGGTCCTTGATCCGGTCGTACATCAGGGGCTGGGTGAAGCTCGGCTCGTCTCCCTCGTTGTGACCGTGCCGCCGGTAGCAGATCATGTCGATGACGACGTCCTTGCCGAACGTCTGGCGGAAGTCCAGCGCCAGCTCGGCGACCGCCACGACGGCCTCGGCGTCCTCGCCGTTGACGTGGAAGATCGGGACCTCGATCATCTTGGCGATGTCGGTGCAATACCTGGTCGACCGGCCGTCGCTGGGCGAAGTGGTGAAGCCGATCTGGTTGTTCACCACGATGTGGATCGTGCCGCCGGTGCGATACCCGGGGAGCTGCGAGAGGTTCAGCGTCTCGGCGACCAGCCCCTGGCCGGCGAACGCGGCATCGCCGTGGATCAGGATCGGCAGGCCGATCCGCCGGTCCTTATCCTTGAACCGCCGCTGCTTGGACCGCATCCGTCCCTCGACCACCGGGTTGACGGCTTCGAGGTGGCTGGGGTTGGGCGTGAGCGTCAGGTGGACCTTGTGCTTGTCGACCGTGAGGTGCTCGGCCGAGAAACCCAGGTGGTACTTCACGTCGCCGTCGCCGCCGACGCTCTCCGGCCGGCTCCCCTGGAACTCGTTGAAGATCACGCCGTACGGCTTGTGCAGGATGTTGGCCAGCACGTTGAGCCGTCCGCGGTGCGGCATTCCCATGACGATCTCGCGAACGCCGCCGATCGAGCCCGCCCGCTCGATGATCGCGTCCAGGAGCGGGATCAGCATCTCGCCCCCCTCGAGCGAGAACCGCTTCTGCCCCTGGTAGTTGCGGTGGAGGAACGTCTCGAACAGCTCGGCCGCGTTCAGCTTGTAAACGATCCGCCGCTTCTTGCGGATGTCAAACGCCGGGTGGTTGCGGGTCGGCTCCATCCGATCGAGCAGCCAGTCGCGGATGGCCGTGTCGCGGATGTGCATGAACTCGACGCCGATCGTCTGGCAGTACGTCTGGCGCAGCGAGGCGATCAGATCGCGGAGCGTCGCGGACCCCGACCCATCGCCGAACGATTTGCTGTAGAAGATCCGGTCGAGATCGGCCTCGCCCAGTCCGAAGGCTGAGGGCTCCAGAAGCTCGTGCGACTCGCGCCTGGGCGTCAGCCCGAGCGGGTCCAGGTCGGCCAGGTAGTGGCCCAGCTCACGATAGGCGTCGACCAGCCGCGTGACGGCCGCCTGCGCCTTCGCCGCGTCGATGTCCACCGACGCTGAGCCCGGGCCCGGGCCTCCGCCCTGCTGGCCCAGCTCATATCCCTCGAAAAAGACCCGCCAGGACTCGTCGACCGACGCCGGGTCCTGGCGCCATCGTCCGTAATAGTCCTCGATCAGGTTCACGTTCCACCGATTGGCAACGGTCGCGCGTTCCATGGGTCGATGATTTCCAGGCCGGCCGGGTGGCTGCGCGGGCAAGCCAATCCCGTCCTGAGCCGATGAATTCACTCGAATCGCGGGCCCCGGGCACGTCTCCCGCCCGCCGCGGGCGACGATACCCATCGAATTATCATACGCAAAGGAGGACCGCCCGTGCCAAGTTGCAGCGGCCATTCCTGAATCCCTTCCAGCCAAGATACCCTCCCCGACTGGCCTCCTGAACTAGCCGGCCCCCCGGATCGCGGATTTCGCCGCCCCGACCGGCCCGCGGCACGCTCTTATCGGCTTGAACCCGCGCGATTTTTCAGCGTGGGTCGATATTGACGCCGATTGGCCTCCAGCCGGCGCGATTCTGGCCGATCTGCGGAACCTGGACAAGACGACTTCGCCCTGGTCCTTCTGTCCGGGTGTAAGACACACTTCGCAGGCCCTGCCGGGCTTGTTATGATGTCAAGGCAACTTTCCTATTTTCTCTCGCTCCCTAAGTTCATGGAGGGACTCACCATGCCGTTCACCAGGACTCAATCCGAC
>JAKAUH010000684.1 GCA_021818605.1 Planctomycetota bacterium | reverse complement strand
GGCGCGCGAGCCTATCGCGCCGCGGATGAAATTTCAGGCGCGCCGGTCGCGCTCAGGCGGTGGTCCAGCCGCCGTTGGGACTGATTACCTGGCCGACCATGAATTTGGCGTCGTCAGACGCCAGATACAGCGCGGCCGCCGCGATATCACCGCCCAAGCCGCCCAGCTACGCAGGATGTCGCCGTTACGTGAGTTGTGCGGGTTGATAGGTTGTGTGGGGTGGGGGTGTGGATGTCGGTGGGAATCGTTGTATGGATCATTTCGCAAGCTTCCCGAAATCGAGTTCAATGGCTGTCGGTCGGACCCGTCCCCCAGCGCCCGACTATCATTGGCGCAGGGTCAGCTCGTAATGGAAGTTGAAGGCGGAATCCTTCTCGGAGCCCCGGGGTGGCGAGCCGCGGAGGTGGGCCGTCGTCCCTTCGACCTCGTAGCGGAAGGGCTTTCCGGCGACGGGATCGTTCGGAACCGGCACGGAGACCTCAGCGAGCCGGGCGGGGAATTGCCCGTCATGCGCGTTGGCGTGGAGCCGGACCGCCTCGACGACCCGGAGCAGGGCGATTCGCTGCTCGAGCCGGCTCTGGGCCCGCCGGACCACGCGCGAGCCGGGCAGCATCGCATCGGCGAGCAGGGCTGGCCCGCGTACCGCCCGCAGCGACTCTTCCATCGCCTCGGCCTGCCAGGTGGATAGCGACAGCGTTTTCCGAAAATCGTCGCGGCGGACTTCGTACTCGCGCTTCTCGTCGAGCAGCAGCACCTGTTCTGCCGGAAATTGGAGCAGCCGTGCCTCGGGCAACCCCGCGTCAATCAGCCGGCGACGCGCGCCTGTCAGATAACCCCTGTCCTTCGCCGCCAGCCAGCCGTGAACTCCGCCTGCCCTGGTCACGGCCGCTTCCTGACCGAGGAGCTCGTCGAGGTGGGCGACGAACCTCGCGATTCGATCGGAACTCATCGGGGCGCGATCGTCGAGATCCCGCAACTCGACCAGGCCGATCACGCACTCGCCGTCCATGCCGGGTTTCATCGAGATCAACGGATCGGGCAGGCATGTCAGCGCCCAGTAGAGGTTCGGGCAGCCCGGCTGGCCGATCATCTCCTCGAGGGGATCGACGGCCATGTTGGCGATCGCGATGCCTACCAGGTCGCCGATCAGCGTTGGATGCTCGCCCAGGTGGCGAGCCAGAGCGAACATCGTCTTGGCAGTGCGGATTGCGTCGTCGAAATGCCCCAGTGCCACCTCGGCCCGGAAACGCACCTGGAGCGCCCTCGCCAACGCGCGCATCTGCTGGATGTCGGGCAGCGGCAAGCTGAAGCCGTGGATCTTCAGTGGCTCCAGGATCTGCCAGTCGGGTTTATCCATCCGCGCGGCCCGGTCCGCCTGGATCAGCACCGACCGGCCGTAGTTCTGGAGATCCCGCACCGCCAGTTCCTTCAGGGGCATCGTCAGGAGCTGCTCGCGGCGATTGAAGGACTCTCTGTCGAACAGGAAACCCTGCTGCTCCATGCAGCATTTCATGTAATGGTAAATCGGGTTTCCTGGCGACATCTCGTTGAGTTCTGGCAACAACATGTAGCGAAGGGCCGGCTTCGGAGCGGTGGCCGGTTGCAGTTCCAGGCGGATCAGGGTCTCCGGCGCTGCGGCCCTGTCGTCGGCGTGAGTGGTGAGGGGCAGAAGGCCAGCGGCAACCAGGAAGAGGAATGCTCGTGACATGCGACGGTTCCCGGCAAGGGTTTTCGACGAGAAGAGCTTCAAGGACCGCGGCTCTGACTCGCTTCGATGACAAATGTAAGACACGTGGGTGTCGAAGTCAAGACCCGAGCGAGGCGGAGGAGGGTTTTGGGATTCCGACGAAAGCGGGCGGATAGGGCCCTTCCTTGGTGAAGTTGTCGAGGTGATAATATTTCTCGCGACGAATGGTGACGCTGCCAACTGATTGCGGCTCACAATCCCATGCGGACATCGCAGGTTCGCGATTCGACGGCCTGCCTGGATCAGCACCCAGATGATCAATTCGAGAGCCTGCTCGATGATGCGAAAGCGTCGCATGCGAGGATGCCGTCTGTGCGTTGAGACGCTCGACGAACGTCGCCTGCTATCGGGTTACACGCCGGCTCAGGTCGCGGCGGCCTACGGGCTCAATGCGATCCAGTTCACCACGAAGGGCGGCGCGACAGTGGCGGGCGATGGGACGGGCCAGACGATTGCAATCATCGATCTGTATCACGATCCCGGGCTCCAGGCATCGCTTGATGCCTTCGACACTCAATATGGGTTGCCTCCGCTGACCTTGACCGTGGACAACCTGGCGGGGAGCCAGATCAATGATGCGTGGGCCGGTGAGGAGACGCTGGATGTCGAATGGACCCACGCGATCGCGCCGGGGGCCAGGATTCTCGTGGTGGAGGTGGCGCCTGGATCGAACGACCAGGAGCAGTTCAATAACATGATGACGGCGGTGCGGTCGGCGGCCAGCACCTCCGGGGTTTCGGTCGTGTCGATGAGCTGGGGTTACAACGAATTCAGTGGTGAGTCGACCTATGATTCGGCGTTCACGGCCGCGGGGGTGACGTTCGTCGCCTCGGCCGGAGATTACGGGCAGGTGACCTGGCCGTCGGCCTCGCCCGACGTGCTGGCGGTCGGGGGAACATCGCTCACTCTGACGGCGGCGGGCGCGTACTCATCCGAGGTGGGATGGGCATTCACTGGCGGCGGGATGAGCGCGAACGAGTCGGCGCCGAGCTATCAGGCGACAGTCAATTCCAGCAGTGCGCGCAGCACGCCCGACGTGGCATTCGACGCCGATCCCCAAACGGGAGTGTCGGTCTGTTACGTCTCTCCGGAGGACCCCACGGGATCGGGGCAGTGGTCGGTGGTCGGCGGCACGAGCCTCGGTGCCCCGGCCTGGGCCGGCCTTATTGCAATCGTGGATCAGGGGCGTGCTCTGGCCGGCCTGTCCAGCCTGACCGGCGCGACCCAGACATTACCCGCCATTTACGCGCTTCCGGTCACGGACTTCTACAAGGTTCCGCTGACACCACCTGGGAGTAACTCGGCCACCAACACGTCGATCAACACGTCGAGTTACAATACCCAGACGGGTCTGGGGACTCCGGTGGGCTCGCTGCTGGTCGCGGGCCTCGTGAATGCTTCGGTCACCGCGCCGACGCCGACCCCAACGCCGCTGCCGAGCCCGACGCCCACGGGCAGTCCCGGTCGGCTTCCGCCGCCCGCGCCGATTGCTCTTCCTCAGCCCGTCTCCGATCCAGGTCCGGTGATCCTCGGTCCCGTAACTGTGTCACCGGCCCCGGTTCTTCCCACTCCGTCCTCATCAACGACACCCCCGCCCGCCGCTTCTCCGATCGCCGAGCCAGTGGTCGATCGTCATCGTCCGGAAATGCGGCAGAAACACAAGGTCCGCTGGCTCAGGGCGAGGAGCCGGCATCGCATCCGCCTGCGACGCGGACACGCCGTCGTCTTCCACCACCGAATCGGCCAGGCAAAGCGCTTCGATCGGCCCATCTTCCTCGAGGTTCCCATCTTCCTCCCATACCGGGTCCTGTGATCGACCAGTTTGAGGCTGCACGGGTTGCAATCAATTGTTAAACTTTGGTAGAGAGGAGAGACGAAGCGACAGGGTGTCGGGTCCGGTATCCGTTGCATCGAGCTCCGGCTCGGGAGGTTCGCGATGAGCACACGGGGATCATTCGGACTGACGGCTGCCGGGGTGTCGCGCCGGGTGTTCGTCCAGGCTGGTTTTTCGGGCCTTTTGGGGCTTGGCCTGCCGGGTTTACTGGCGGCGCGGGCGGCCGGATCGGATGGCCTGGCGTCGCGCCGGGCTCGGTCAGTGATGGTGATTTTGCTCAGCGGCGGGCTGGGCCAGCACGACTCGTTCGACATGAAGCCGGAGGGGCCCGAGGCGATTCGCGGCGAGTTCCGTCCGATCGCCACGGCCGTGCCGGGAATCCATTATTGCGAGCACCTGCCCGGCCTGGCGGCGCGAGCAGACCGGCTCGCCGTGGTTCGGACGATGGCGCATCCCGAGGGGAATCATCTGGTGGCCGTCCACCGAGTTCTCACGGGCCATCCGTCAAATCCTCGCGGGGCCAGCGATCTTGATCGGGTCGCCTCGCGCGATGACTTCCCCTGCTATGCGGCCGTCCTCGATCAGGTGCGGCCCAGGCACGACGGCATCCCCAGTGGTGTGGCTCTGCCCATGCGTCTGGTCGAGGGGCCGTTGACCTGGCCGGGGCAGGATGCCGGGTTTCTCGGCCCGAGGCATGATCCCTGGCAGCTTCGACTTGATGCCAACCGGCCGGATCTTCGCGATGACAGCCTGAAACTTGCCCCGGGACTCGACGTGGATCGGCTGCATCGCCGCCGCCACCTGCTCGGGCAGACGATGCTTCCGCCGTCGAACGATGCCTTCCTCGATCAGCAGGATGCCGCGCTGGCCATGCTCTGCAACGGCCAGGTCGCCCGGGCGCTGGAGGTCGAGCGAGAGGACCCGCGCGTGCTCGATCGTTACGGCCAAACCCTCTTCGGCCGCACGCTGCTTCTCGGCCGTCGGCTGATCGAGGCCGGTGTTCCGATCGTGCAGGCCACCATGGGAATCGTGCAGACCTGGGATACGCACGTGTCCAATTTCCCTCGCCTGAAAGACGAGCTTTTGCCCCGGCTCGACCGCGCGGTCTCGGCGCTGCTGGACGACATGGCGGAGCGCGGACTGCTGGAAGAGACTCTGATTGTGATGCTCGGCGAGTTCGGCCGAACGCCGCGGATCTCGGAGCTGACGCCGGGAGCCGTGCCGGGCCGCGACCACTGGCCGTTCGTCTTTCCGACCGTTTTTGCCGGGGCCGGGGTAAAGGGCGGCCAGGTGATCGGCAAGTCGGATCGGCTCGGGGCGTATCCCGTCACGCGCTCCTTCGGGCCGCCCGACCTGGCCGCCACGATCTACCGCGCGCTGGGTGTCGATCCGGCCATCGAGCTCCGCGACCGCCTCGGTCGTCCCCTGCGCCTGTGCTCGGGTGAGGTTATCGACCCGCTCTACTCGGCTGCCGCGATCTGATCGCCGGCGCCGCTGACATTCAGGCGCATTCGCGTCTGCTCGATGCGCGTCGGCCTGTTCGCGCGCGCTTTTCTCGGCGGATTGCGATTGTTTAGCTGGAAGGGGCAATGATCGCGAGATGCCTCGGTCGCTCCGGCCAACGAGGGGTCCGCGCGATCCGACGCCAGGGTGCCGGAAGCTCTGATCCTTTCAATCTCACCGCGTCGCCGGCCTCGACCGGCGGCCATCCGACCGGGTCGCACCGAGCCGGGCCCCTGGATTCCTCGGAACCGGGTCCGCCCGATTCACGGGCCTGCCGTTCCATCCCGACCCGGCGTTTTTCGGTGCTCGTTTCGCGGCGACAATGACTGCGCACTCTGGGGCCGCGGTTCCGGTGCGCCTCGATCGAGGCGTGCCGCGACCGCGGACCAATCGAAGAGGAGATTCGGATGCTGGTCCTGAGCAGGAAGGTCAACGAGGCGATCGTCATCGGCGGGAACATCCGGGTCACGATGACGGCGATCAGGAGCCGTCAGGTCCGTCTGGCCATCGAGGCACCGCCGGAAGTCCACATCTACAGGGAAGAGCTGCTGACGGAGTCCCATGAGCCGGGATCAACCTCGAAGACCGAGCGAGTATCGATACCGCCATTGCCACTGAACCGTCGCGCGCGTCCTCGCGACCAACGCGAGTGCCGATGACAACCGGCATTCGGCTCGATGAACGGCCGTCCGCGACGAACGTAAACACCACCGCGACCCACTTACCCGGAGAGATCCCATGAGCCGCCGATTTTTCTCGAGACTGATTTCCTGCTGGGCGCGGAATCGACCGGGCCGTGGGACGACTCCCACGCCGAACTGGCCGAGTCTTTCGATCCAGTTGAGGTCGAACTCGACGGAGCCCATTCCGCGGCTGGATTCTGCCGAAAAGCTCGACGAGTTGCACGACCAAATTGTGGCCCAGGAGGATTCCCCATCGAGCCCGACCCTGCAATCCCCGGGGAGTCGTCGTGGTGGGCCTGGGTCGCGGCAGGCTCCCTTGCCGCACATCGTTGACCGGGCGATCGCCGACCTGACCAGCCCCCGGCGCCGGTCGAGGCGGCCCCGCTGGTGATCTTCGCGAAGTTCAGGCGTCGTCGTCGCCACGATGGGGCGAGCGGCGGTCGAGGCCCTCGAAGTCGAACCGGACCTCGCCGGCATCGAGCTTGAGCCGCGCGTCGAATCGACGGCCAGTCTTCGACTGAAATCCGCGCAGCACGGCCGAACGCCCGTCGCGTAGCAGTTCCCGCGCTGACCGAACCCCGATTGACTTGCCGGCGATCGTCTTCCAGATCGCGAACTTGCACCCGTTCTTCCAGCCGGTGCATCCGAACGACCTCGCCTGTTCGACGACTTCGGAGCCACAGAGCGGACACTTCCCCAGCTTGACCGGCTCGAAGCGATCGGCAGGTTCCGGGCGGTCGGCCACCGCGTCTTTCTTGCCTCCCGCCGCTCGCGAGCGGCGAGGTCTGGCGTCCTGGCGACCCTCGCCATCGGTCTCTGCGTCGGCCGATCCCTTCTTGCGGGCGCGGGGACTCTTGCGAGCACCGGACTCACGTCGCGACGTCCGCCCGGCGTTGGCCTTGCCGGAGGAATACCCGGTCCGTCCGACCGGCACCGGGACATCGGTGAGCACGCCCGAATCGAGGAGCTGGACGATGACCTCGCTGGCGCCATCGATCACCAGCGGTTCCAGGATCACGCGACGCTGGAGCAGTTCGCGGATCTGTTCCTCGCCCAGGGTGTGGCCGCGATACTCGCGCCAGAGGACGAACGGACAGCCGTCGCGCCAGCCGGAACAGCCATATCCGCGCTTGCCCTCAATCACGGGGCGTCCACAACGTGGGCAGTTCCCCAGCCGCGTGGCATCGATCGCCGCGCCGCCGGAACCGACGATGTCCTCGGTGTAGCGGACGATCCCGTCCATGAATTCGTGCCGGTCGAGCTGGCCGCTTTCGACCTGCCGCAAGCGGGCCTCCCACTCGCCGGTCAGCTCGGGGCTCTTGAGCGCGCGGTCCTGGACAATCGCGACGAGGTAGCGGCCGAGATCGGTGGCAATGAGGGACTTCTTCTCGCGGGTGATATACCCGCGGTCGAGCAGGGTCTCGATGATCGCCGCGCGGGTGGCGGGGGTGCCGAGTCCGCGCTCCTTCATGGCTTCCCGAAGCGCCTCCTCCTCGACGAGCTTGCCGGCGGTCTCCATGGCGCCCAGCAGGGTGTTCTCGGTGTAGGGCCGGGGCGGTGTTGTCTCGCCGCGTCGGACGAACGGCTCGTGCGGACCGGTCTCGCCGGGCCGGAACGCGGGGAGCTCCTGCTCATCCTCGCGCCCTCCGGCCGGGTCGGCGGCGGCATCGCCCTTCTCCTTGGGCCCATCGTCCTTGCGGGGATAGAGGACGGTCCAGCCCGGGTCGATGACCCGCACGCCCCGGGCGCGGAACGGAACCTCGTTGGAGGTCCCGTCCACCGTGGTCACCTCCTTGACGCACGGCGGGTAAAAGGCCGCGATCAGCCGCGTGACCACGGCATCGAAAATCTTGGCCGAGGCAGATCCGGCCGCCGTGTTCCCCGGGAGTTTGCCGGTCGGGATGATCGCGTGGTGGTCGCGGACCCTGGCGGCGTTGATGATCCGACCGGTAAAGGGGAGAGCCGTCAGGTCCAGCCGGTCGATCTCGGTGGGCCGGAGCGCACGCAGGGATTCGAGGATATCGGGGATCTGTTCCTTCATGTCGGGACCGAGGTGGCGCGAGTCGGTCCGAGGATAGGTGATCAGTTTGTCTTCATAGAGGGACTGCGCCGCCTTGAGAGTCGCGTCGGCCGACAGGCCATATCGCCGGTTCATATCCCGTTGCAGCTCGGTCAGGTCGTAGAGTTGCGGCGGCGGGACCCGCTCCGGCTTCGTTCGGACGTCGTTGATTTCGAACGGACGGCCCATGACCCGGCCGAGGAGCTCCTGCGCGTCCTCCTCACGGGCGAAGCGGTCGCCGGCAAACTTGAAGACCACATCGCGAGAGCGGGTGAGCAGTTCCCAGAACGACTCGGGACGGAAGGTGCGGATCTCGTCGTCGCGCCGGACGATCATCGCCAGAACCGGAGTCTGCACGCGTCCGACGCTCCACAGCACGCCCGTCGCGCGATGGCTGACGGTGTAATATCGCGTGGCATTCAGACCGACGACCCAGTCAGCCTCGCCGCGCGACCGCGCGGCGGCGTAAAGGTCGTCGTATTCGGAGAGGGGGCGTAGCCGGCGGAATGCCTCGCGAATCGCGGACTCGGTGAGCGAGCTCAACCAGAGCCGCCGCGCGGGCTTGCCGGTGCAGCCGACGAACTCCTGGATGTAGCGGAAGATCAACTCTCCCTCGCGGCCTGCATCCGTCGCGCAGACGAGTTCGTCCGCTTCGCGGAAGAGCCGGCGGATCACCGCAAGCTGCTTCCGCGCTCCACCCTCCTCGATCGGCTTGATCCCGAATCGCTCGGGGACGAACGGGAGTGCCGCCAGCGACCATTTCTTCAGGGCGGGGTCATAGTCGTGCGGTTCCTTGAGCGTGGTCAGATGCCCCAGCGCCCAGGTGACCTGGTAGCCCTTACCCTCGAAATAACCTTCCCGGCGTGACGACGCGCCCAGGAATGACGCGAGCTCGCGCGCAACCGACGGCTTCTCGGCCAGCACGACCTTCATCGCGGCTTTCCCCGACCTTTTCAGAAACCGCCATATCCCCGGAATGGGCAGCGGCCCCCGAACTTGCTACGGTTCTCCGATGTTTAGTGTACAGAAATCACCAGAATCCGGGAAGCCGCCGGCTCATCACCAGGCGCGGTTTTTTTGCTGACCCGGCGCGGGTCGGCATGGGTTTCGCTAAACTAGCAGAGGTTGAGTCCAGCCCGTGATCCCCAGCAAGGAGCGAACCGCCGAGCCGAACGCGCGACACTAGCCGGCAGAAGGGGATTTTGAGTTCGAGCCCGTTGATCATGTCGAGGACCGTCGTCCCAACCCAAGCCCAGAGAGGCACTCCGATGGCCGCGCACGCATCCAGGATATCCACCGACACGCTTGAGGGTTCCGCCCAGCCTGCCGCGGGATCGATCTTTGCTTCGATGAACCGCGGGGCATCGGAGATTCAGACGCGGGTCTCCGAGGCGCTTCCGGCCACAAGCCGCTTCTTCGGCCGGGCCGTCTACAGGACCTCCTATGCGCTGTCGTTCGGCGTGGCGCTTCCGGTGATGATGGTCGTCCGGGTCATGCCGAAGAATAACGCCATGGTCCACGGCCTGGTCGACGGTGCCATGGCCGCGCGCGATCGCGTGCACGAGTGGCGAGGGGAGTCGATCCCTTCCGATTTCCACGAGTCGGAAACCGAAACCGATCACGCCTCCGGGAACGGCTCGGCACATCCCACGCGCGCCCATTCGACCGACCATCCGACACGGCGGCGGACCCGGGCGAAGCGCACCGGCACGACCGCGTCGCCCCGGAAGTCGACCAAATCGTCGAGCCGCAAGAAGAGTTGAGTGGTTCTGATTCATCGACGGGCGCAGCGTGTGACGGGACGGATTCGGGGAGAAGTCGGCTCCGGTCAAGCCAACTCCTCCTCGCCCGTCGGTATGGCGGCAACCGATGAAATCGTGATGGGGGCGATTCATCGAACCGGTCGGCGAAACCGCTGGACACCGGGCACGAAAGGAACCTGAGCATGCCAGTGACGAGGTCGGAATTACTGTTCCTCTGCGGCGGCGCAGTCGCCGGGGCCCTCGCGGCCAAGAACTACGACAAGATCAGGGAAAAGGCGGGGCCTCTGCTGGCTGCGGCGGGTGGGGCCGTCGGCGATGCTTACACGGCGGCGGCGCGTCGCGTCGGTGAGAAGCTCGAGGCGATGCAAGACGCGATGGCCGAAAGTCACCAGGCGAACGGAGCCGGTGCGGCCGGATCGTCCGATTCCGCGCCGCATTTCTCGACTGCCAACGGCACAGCGAGTTAGGTCAAGGCGATCGACGGCTCTCGGAACTCAACGCGTGGACGTGCCTTTCACGCGTGGCTTGGCCCGATCGGCCCGGGCATCCCGCGATCGACTGCGGCCCGGACCTGAATTGCGCGTCGATCGTCCGGACCTCTGCGCCGCAGTGTTATTCTGTCAGAGATAGCCCCCCGATCATGGGTCGGTCGCCTCGTGCGGCGGTCCGTCCCGACGTCGGCTTGTGCGAGGAGGCGGTCGTGTCACGAGCCCGCACCAGGCGCGTCCCGCGTCGGCCGGTTTCGGACGAGTCGGCGAAGCCGGTGGTTTCCGCCGCTCTCGAGCCATCAACCCTCCCGCTCCATTGCCAGCTCGCTGAGACGATCGGCTCCCTGCCCAAGGATCTGGCAGTGATGCTCATCTCCCTGGGTATCGTCGGCGTGGCGATACCCGGACCGATCCCCCCCGGGGCATCGTTCATCCTCCTGGGGACGGTTATCCTTTGGCCGAAAGTGCTGGTCCGCACCGGTGGTCCGCTGGCACAGCGCTTTCCCCGCGTCTTTCGCATGCTGATCAATTTTGCCAACGACCTGCACGAGGGTCTGGACCGACGATACCCCGGCTCGGGCCGGTCCTGAGTGCTTCGTCGCGTCGTGCTCAGGCACCGGCCTTGGGAGATGCGAGCGGCCGGTCGATGGCCTTGCGGATGCGCGACCGGATCGCGCCTTCGAAGAGCTTCCAGGCCAGTGGCACCTGCCCCTGCACATGCACGAACCGCTCGTCGTACCAGAGCCGAACCTCGTAGCCTGTCCCCGTCGCTGTGGCGCAATGACGGTCATCCGACCAGTCCAGCCGCGCGATCCACGAGCCGTAGCGCTCCACCGCCTCGGCCACGCTGGCCTCGAACTTGGCCTGGGCGACATCCACCGACTGTCCGTGCTCCAGCTTCATATCCAATCGTGCCATGAAATCCGCTCCCGACTGGTCCGCTTGTTGCCTCTGTTTCTTTCGTACGGCCGGTCTCGGAAACTCCCGCAAGGTCAGTGCCATGAGCCGATCGGCGCCGTTCGCGGCTCCAGATCCGTCTGTAGGTGCTGGCCGCTGGCCTCAGCCGGCGCAGAATCCTCGGGCGGGCGGATGCTATTGTATGATGAAAAGGCAGTCACGGTCGCGATTCCCCCGGCTGCGGGTATCGCTCGCCTGGACTCTCGCGGTGGAATGGGGTGAGCCATGAGTGTTGCCGCGCATGCGAGGCGGTCGCGACCGACGGCCTACGAGCAGGAACAGGTGCAGCGGATCGCCGCCTGGAAGTCAGAGCCGCCGAATCCCCTGACCGAGTTCTGGAAGCGGCTCTCCCTTCCCGCGGCGAGAGCGATCGAGAAGCTGATTCCGGACACCGTCGTACGTGCCGCGATCGAGAAATCCTACGATGTCTCCGACCTGCTCGCAGGTCAGGAGGAGATCCGGCGCCGGGCTGGTGTCGAGGACCTGGAGGAGCTGCGCCAGGGTTTGCTCGAGCGCTGCGACGAGCTGGCGGGCGGGGTACGGGTGACGGCCGAGGCCGTCGCGGCGGTCGAGGGGGGTGTCACGGGCGCCGGCGGAATCCTCACGACGTTCCTGGATGTTCCCCTGCTGTTCACCCTGAGCCTGGCCACGATCCGGCGGATTGGGCACTGCTATGGGTATCCGCTCGATCAGCGGCGGGGGCGGCATTTCGTCCTGGGCGTCCTGATCGCTGCGATGGCCGGTTCACTGAAGCTCCGTCGCGAGCGGATCGGTCAGCTCCACGAACTCGAGGATCTGCTGATCGAGGAAACCCAGGAGGACATTGTCACCGAGGAAGCCCTGTCCTTCCTCTTCCAGATCGAGGTCTTCGAGGACGTGCCGGGCGTGGGGGTGGCCTCGGGCGCCGCCCTCAACTGGTTCTTCATGCGGAGAGTCGCCGAGACCGCCCGGATGGTCTTCCAGGAACGCTGGCTGCGGGACAACGGCAAGGTGGACGTCATCGAGCCGGCCGAGGTCCACGAGCGATACCTCGCCGGGGGATGGTCGGGCCTCATCGGCCGCGCGGCTTATTCGGGTTTCTACGGCCTGGGGTACGGCGTCGCGCTGCCATTTTGCGCCGTGGCTTCCTGGATCCGGCCGGCGGACAACGTGCTGGTTCGGGGACTGCGGGACGGTGCCACCGACGCGAGCCGGCAGGCGAGTCTCGTCGCTGAGCGCGTCTCCACGGCGCTCGAGCCGTCGCAGGGCCGGCCGGAAGCGGCAGCACCGGCCACGGCCTGAGCGGCGCCGCCAGCCATCGTGCTGGCAGTCGGGCTCGTCCTTGCGTCGTGTCGCCGTGTCGGTGATACTGGGTTTCGGTCAGGATGCCGATGGGGCCGTCGCGGTCAGACGGCGGGGCCGGTACACCGACGGAGCACGACCGATCGTGAACACGTTGACCACTCGCGTCGACGAGGCCGCCCCGCGGACGGGTTCGATCCCGTCCGACGGCGATACCCCTCATCCCAGCGGTGACGAGCGGTTCCAGGCGATCGACGCGGCGATGAAGCGGCACCGCTACCAGCAGGATGCGCTCATCGAGGTGCTCCACGCCGCCCAGGAGGCCTTCGGTTACCTGGCGCCCGACCTTTTGCTTTACGTCGCGCACGGGCTAAAGCTCCCGCCGAGCCGGGTCCATGGCGTGGCGACCTTCTATCATCTGTTCACCCTGACCCCGAAGGGCCGCCACACCTGCGCGGTCTGCACGGGCACCGCCTGCTATGTTAAGGGCGGTGAGACCCTCAAGGAGGCCGTCGAGCGGGCGACCGGGATTCACGCGGGCCAGACCACGCCCGACGCGGGAATCTCGCTCGAATCGGCCCGGTGCATCGGCGCCTGCGGAATCGCACCCGTGGTGGTGTTCGACGGCGCCGTCTGCGGCAGGCAAACGACGGAATCGGCGCTGGAGCGTCTGGAAGGATGGATCGGCCATGGAGCTGACTGATCTGCACGCGATCGCCGACGCGGAGCGCGCCGGCCGCCGGCCGATCCAGGTTCGGGTCTGTTCGGCCGAAGGCTGCCTCTCCTCGAACTCTCGCGCGGTTCGTCAGCGACTCGAGGACGCGACGGTCCGGGCCGGTCTGGAAGACCGCGTCCAGGTCTGCGAGGTCGGCTGCCTGCGGCTTTGTTCGGAAGGGCCTCTGGTGCGCGTCGAGCCGGAGGGAAGCCTGTACCAGCAGGTGACGCCCGAGCAGGCGGATTCGATCATCGGAACGCTCACTGGAGGGACGACCGACGCTCGGAGGGGCGATCCAGGCGGAGCTTTCTTCGCTCGACAGCACTCGATCGTGCTGGAGAACTGCGGCGTGGTCGAGCCCGAGCGGATCGAGAGCTACCTCGCCGCGGGCGGCTATCAACCCCTGCACCACTCACTGCGCGAGATGAGTCCGTCCGAGGTCGTTGACTCGATCACGAGAAGCGGCCTGCGCGGGCGCGGCGGCGCGGGATATCCGACCGGTCTCAAGTGGGCCACCGTGGCCAAGATGCCGCCCGGCCAGAAGTTCGTCGTCTGCAATGCCGACGAGGGCGACCCCGGTGCGTTCATGGACCGTAGCGTGCTGGAGAGCGATCCCCACCGTGTCCTCGAGGGGATGGCCATCGCCGCGTACGCCGTCGGGGCCGACCGGGGGTATATCTATGTGCGCGGCGAATACAAGCTGGCAATTCGCCGGCTCGGCATCGCCATCCGTCAGGCGAGGGCTCTCGGCCTGCTCGGCAGCGGGATCTTCGACTCGCCGTTCAATTTCCGGATCGACCTCCGCATCGGTGCCGGGGCGTTCGTCTGTGGCGAGGAGACGGCGCTCATGGCATCGATTCAGGGCCAGCGCGGCATTCCCTGTCCCCGGCCACCCTATCCGGCGCAGGCGGGTCTCTGGGGCCACCCGACGCTGCTCAATAACGTCGAGACCTTTGCCAACGTGCCGGCCATCATCCGCGACGGGGATGCATGGTTTGCCCGCCTCGGGACGGAGGGCAGCAAGGGGACGAAGGTGTTCGCCCTCGCCGGAAACGTCCGCCACTCAGGTCTCGTCGAGGTACCCATGGGCATGACCGTACGCGAGATTGTCGAGGAGATCGGCGGCGGCGCTCCCGACGGCCGCGCGATCAAGGCTGTCCAGACCGGCGGCCCGTCGGGCGGGTGCATCCCGGCCGAGCATCTCGATACGCCGATCGACTACGAGTCGCTGATCCGTCTCGGTTCGATCATGGGCTCGGGCGGGATGGTCGTCATGGACGAGAATGTCAACATGGTCGGCGTGGCCCGATATTTTATGGAGTTCTGCAAGGACGAGTCGTGCGGCAAGTGCATTCCCTGCCGTGCCGGCACCGTGCAGATGCACCGCTTGCTCGAACGTATCGGCGCCGGTGAGGGCAACCGCGCTGACCTCGCGCGGTTGGAGGGACTGTGCGACGTCGTCAAGCACACGAGCCTCTGCGGGCTCGGCCAGGCCGCGCCAAACCCGGTGCTCAGCACGCTCCGATTCTTTCGCCACGAGTACGAGTCGCGCCTCCGCGGCGACAGCCCGGCCCCCGAAGAGAGCAGGTCGGTCAATGCCGCCCGAGCGTGAACCGATGCCGCCGGAACTTGAGGAGTCGGAGGATTCATGGCCGTTCGGACGCTTCAGATCAACGACACGCTCGTCAGTGCCCGCGAGGATCAAACAATCCTCGAGGCTGCTCGCGACCACGGCATCAAGATCCCGACGCTCTGCCACCTGGAAGGACTGACGGACGTCGGCGCCTGCCGGCTCTGCCTGGTCGAGGTCGCGACGGTCGGCGGAGGCGCCAAATTGCTCCCCTCGTGCGTGAGCCACGTCGCCGAGGACATGATCGTTCACACCGACACGCCGCGACTCGGCGAGTACCGGCGCATGATCGTCGAACTGGTGATGGCCGAGCGGAATCACGTCTGCTCGGTTTGCGTGGCGAATAACCATTGCGAGCTTCAGGACATGGCCGTCGCCATGGGCGTCGACCACATCCGTTACGACTACCTGAGTCCTTCGTGCTCGGTCGATCTGAGCCACGAACGGTACGGCATCGACCACAACCGTTGTATCCTTTGCACCCGTTGCGTTCGCGTCTGCGACGAGGTGGAGGGAGCGCACACCTGGGACGTCGCGGGCCGCGGCACGCGGTCGCGCGTCATCACCGACATGAACCAGCCCTGGGGCTCCTCCGACACCTGCACCTCATGTGGCAAGTGCGTGATGGCCTGCCCGACCGGGGCGCTGTTCCTCCAGGGCTCGAGCGTGTCCGAAATGGAGCACGACCGGGGCACGCTCGCGTTCCTTCTGAACGCCCGGGAGAAAAAGCAATGGCTCGTCTGAGATTCGCCACCGTCTGGCTCGGCGGCTGCTCCGGCTGCCACATGTCGTTCCTGGACCTCGATGAATTCCTGATCGAGCTGGCCGAACGCGCCGAGATCGTCTACTCCCCGATCATCGACACAAAGGAGTATCCCGACGGCGTGGATGTCGTGCTGGTCGAGGGCGCGATCGCCAACGAGGAAAACCTGGCGATGATCCGGAAGGTCCGCGACAGGTCGCGAATGCTGGTCGCACACGGCGACTGTGCGGTGACGGGCAACGTCACCGCCCTGCGCAATCCGCTCGGCCGCGCCGCGACCGTGCTCGAGCGATCGTATCTCGAGGATGTCGATGGGGTGCCCGGCATCCCGTCGGAGC
This sequence comes from Planctomycetota bacterium, assembly GCA_021818605.1. GTDB lineage: Bacteria > Planctomycetota > Planctomycetia > Isosphaerales > Isosphaeraceae > JAKAUH01. Next base: position 6,529 of record JAKAUH010000684.1, on the reverse strand, counting down.
CGGGCATCGTGCCCGTGCTCCTCGACCGCGTGATGCCGATCCACGCCGTCGTCCCCGTGGATGTTTTCATACCGGGCTGCCCTCCGTCGGCCGCGAAGATCCGCGAGGCAATCGAGCAGCTCCTCGACGGACGGCAGGTCCAGCTCTCCGGGCGGGACCTCAAGTTTGGCTGAAGCGTACCGGCACGGTGACGCCGCTCGTCCCGGCGAGCGGATGACCCGGCGGAGGATCGACCCCATGGCCCATCGGATCGTGATCGACCCGGTAACGCGGATCGAGGGGCATTCGAAGATCACCGTGCACCTCGACGATGACGGACGGGTCACCGAGGCACGCTTCCACGTCACCGAGTTCCGCGGCTTCGAGCGCTTCTGCGTGGGCAGGCCCCTCTGGGAGATGCCGGGGATCACGGCGAGGGTCTGCGGCATCTGCCCGGTCAGCCACCTGATGGCATCGTCACGGGCCGGCGACGCCATCCTCTCGGTGGCCATCCCGCCGGCCGCAGAGAAGCTCCGACGATTGATGAACCTCGCGCAGATCGTCCAGTCGCACTCCCTGAGCTTCTTTCATCTCAGCGCACCGGACCTGATGCTGGGCATGGACTGCGATCCATCGCGGCGCAACCTGTTCGGCCTCGTGGCGGCCGAGCCCGAACTGGCACGGCGGGGGATTCGCCTTCGTCAGTTCGGCCAGGAGATCATCGAGTTCCTCGGGGCGAAGAAGATCCACCCCGACTGGGCCGTCCCCGGCGGAGTGCGCTCCGCCTTGACGGCGGCCGGCCGCGATCATATCGGCGCTCGAATCGCCGAGGCGAAGGAGTCCGCCCTGCTGGCGCTCGATCGGTTCAAGGGGGTGCTCGATCGCTTCGCGGAAGAGGTCGAGACCTTTGGCAAGTTTCCCAGCCTGTTCCTGGGCCTCGTGGCGGAAGACGGCTCGTGGGAGCATTACGGCGGTCGGCTCCGAATCGTCGATTCTGAAGGAAAGGTCGTCGACGAGGGGGATCCCGAGAGAATCTATCGCGACACGATCGGCGAGGTGGTCCAGCCGGACTCGTACCTCAAATCACCCTATTATCGTCCGCGCGGTTTCCCCGAGGGAATGTACCGGGTCGGCCCGCTGGCCCGGCTGAACCTCTGCGAACGCATGGGGAGCCCGCTCGCCGATCGCGAGCTGGACTCGTACCGCCAGCGCGGCGGCCGCATCCAGACTTCATCGTTCTGGTATCACTATGCCCGGCTGATCGAGATCCTTGCGGGAATCGAACATATCGAGCGGATGCTCGACGACCCGGACCTGCTCTCCGGCCGGCTGCGCGCGCGGGCCACGATCAACCGCTCAGAAGGCGTTGGCGTCAGCGAGGCGCCCCGGGGTACGTTGTTCCACCATTATCACGTCGACGAGGGGGGCCTTGTTCGGCGGGTGAACCTGATCATCGCGACCGGTCAGAACAACCTGGCGATGAACCGGACGATGACCCAGATCGCCGGGCATTACGTCAGCGGGCCCAAGGTGCCCGAGGGAATATTGAACCGCCTCGAGGCAGGGATCCGGGCCTTTGACCCGTGCCTGAGCTGCTCGACCCACGCGGTCGGCTCCATGCCGCTTCGGGTAGTGCTCGTCGGGCCTGACGGCTGCGTTCGCGGCGAACTGCGGCGAAGCTGAGAGTCTGTTCTCCGTCCCAGCCTTCCCACCCGGAGCGGCAGGCGGCTCGCCCTTCCGGACCGACCGATCGGAAAGCCTGCGCGATCTCCTGAATCAGAAGCTTGTTTCGGTCGCCTCGAAGCTGATGCGGGCAAAGCCCGGCGCCAGCATGCCGGCCCATCGCATGGGTACGGCGATGCCCTGTTCTCGCATCCATTGTTCGGCCGCGTCGCGCCGGTCGCGCGATTCCTGGTCGGACAGGATCTCGCCCCGTCGGAAGTGCATCAGTCGGGAGTGGAGCTGCATGTCGGCGCTGTCGTACAGTTCGCCAGCAATCCGCAGCTCCTCGGCCGCGCTGACCACGTCCTCGCGGCAGGCGGCAATCGCGGCCTTGATGTACCGAGCGTGCGCCGCCGCCCAGGGTTGAGCCTCGCGGCCGAGGCGGCCAGCGTCGCGCTCGGCCATCTCGAGCAAGGGCGCGGGCTGCTGCGATCGCTCGGCTGCTGCGATCGCGGTCCGCGCGCGCAGCTCGAGCATCTGGATGCGCAGGTGCTGGATTCGCAAAAGTAGGGCGCGGTCATAGTCGGCCCAGATCGAGTCGAGCCGCGCCCAGGCCCGGATGACGTCTCCGCGATACAGATCGATGTGCGTGAGTGCGTCGGAGGCGGAGACGAGCGGGAGGCTGAATGTTCGACCGTGACGGGCGGCCAGGCTCGCCTCGATGCTGGCCTCGTTCTCGGGTAATTCGTTCACGGCGAGCCTGAGGATGGTGGCGTAGAACGTGTTGAGGTTGGCCGCGGCATAGCGATCGCCGCGCTCCTGGGCCTCGCGGGACAGAACGGTCCATCGCCGTCGCAACTCGGCCAGGTTGCCAGTCTGGAACAGGGCCCACATCGCCAGGTTGTGGCAGGTGTCTCGCTCCCAGGCAACGCCCGTGCAATGGTCGCGGAACTGCCTCTCGGAGCGGTCGAACGCCTCGACGGCCGCCTTCCATCGGCCAAACAGCAGCGAGCTGATACCGCGGACGAGCTCGACCATGCCTCTGGCGTGCCGCGAATCGATGGCCTCGGCCAGGGCAGAGGCTGTTCCGATGAGCGAGGCGACTCGCGTCTCGACCGATGGGCCGGCCGTCGAGAGGTGGGCGGCTTCCATGGCCAGCGCGCGGGCGATGCGGAAGGGTTCGCCAGCCTGGAGCGAGAGTAGCAGGCCCCGCGCCTGGAAGTCGGCGCCTCTGATTGGGTCATACATGCTCAGCCCCGCGACGGCCGACCAGCAGAGGTCGATGCGGATCCGCGAACGGGCGGGGACAGATGCCTCAACACGCGGTCGGAACCGGATCCCCCGCAGACGCAAAATGGCGCGATGCCACAGGAGTGACATCAGCGAGCGGGCCGGGGTCTCGGGCATGCGGAGGCCCAGCGGATCGAGCAGCGTGCGGAGCAGTGACAGGCCCCGTTCGACTTCCCCGCTGATCAGGAACTGCGTCATCGCCAGCCGCTGGAGCTCGAGGGTTTCTTCAGCCGGTGCAGCCCCGGCAGCATCCAGGTACGCCTGGGCGGCCTCGGCTCCCCGTCCGGCGTTGGCCAGGGCGTCGCCGAGCTTGCGTCCCAGCGAGCGCTCCGCGTCGGCCGGCCCTTCGAGAAGATCCAGGGCCGTCCTGTAAAGCCTTGCCGCATGGTCGAAGGCCAGCGCCTCGGCCGCCTGTTCGGCGCCGAGGGCGTAGTACTCGCCGGCCCGTACCCTGTTGCCGGCGCCGTGGTAGTGGCCGGCCAGCAGCTCGGGATCCACGGTGCCGGACGCGGCGATCGTCTGGGCGAGCCGCTCGTGGTGCCAGCGCAGCCGGTCCGGCGGCAGGTGGGCCACGACCGTCTCGCGGATCCGGTCGTGATAGATCTCGATCTCCTCGTGGTCGGTCTGGCCGATCAGCCGGATCAGGCGCGCCGTGCGAAGCGAGGCGAGAGCAACCCGCGCGCTGGCATCGATCTCAGCCGCCCGGAACGCCGTCGCCTGCGCGATCGGGCGGCCTGACACGGCGACCGTGCTCAGGAGACGCTGGGCCTCGTCGGGCTGTCGGCCGATCCGCTGCCAGAGAACCTCGTCGAGGTCGAGCTTGCCGATCGCCTTCCAGTGATCGATCGGGGCGCCGCCCTGGATGTGTTTCACCAGCTCGTCGATGAACAGCGGGTTGCCTCCCGACTCGCGGGCGACGACGTGCGCCTGGGCGCGTGCGACTGGGTCGTCGCGGCGGAGCAGTGCCAGTGCCAGCTCGCGGGCCTCGGACTGGGTCAGTGCCTCGACCGCCAGCTCGCGATGCTCCGGCGGTGAGGGCCGCGCGGCGATCGAGCGGCGGATCTCGACCAGGAACGGACACTCGTCGGCATCCTCGGCCCGGAAGCTCCCGAGGAACACCAGGATGGGTGCCTGCGGCGCGCCCAGCACGTCGGCCAGTACGATGGCGCTGTCCGCATCGCCCCACTGGAGGTCGTCCACCGCCAGGACGAGCGGGACATCCTTCGCCAGCCGGTGGAACAGCTCGCGCAGCGCGGCGAAGGCCCGCAGGCGCAACTCCTGCTGATCCGGGAGCTCGGGCGCCTCGCGACGGGCGGCGGCCACCGCCGAAACTCCTTGAAGCACCGGGAAGACCCGGGCGAGGTGTCCGACGTCCGGTGGCAGCAGCGAGGCGATTCGCCGGGCCGGCAGCCCCTTCAGGTATCGGGCCAGAGCATCGAACAGGTTGTCGAGCGCCTTGTAGGGGACCGATTCCCGCTCGTAGCATCGCCCCGAGAGCACGACGGCCTCTTCGAGTGTCAGGCCCTGGAGGAACGAACGGATCAGCGTCGTCTTGCCCGTGCCTGTCCGGCCGAAGACGAAGACCGACTGGGTCCGCCCGCGCATGAGCCCGGAGAACGCTGAATCCAGCACCTGGAGGTGGCGCGATCGGCCGATCAGCGGCAGCGGCCGGGACCGTTCCGGCGGCTCGAATCCCCCAGGGTCGTGCCCGGTCGCGCGGAGGATGACCTCACGGCCGCTCGGCCTCGCCGCCGGGTCGCGGCCGAGCAGGTCGACGCAAAGACGCACCAGGTCCTCCGGCAGGTTCGGCACCAGCTCGGCCGGCGAGGGGGGCGTCGTCGTCTGCTTGGCCACGATCAGCTCCTGCGACGGCCCGACGAACGGCAACCGGCGCGTCATCGCCTCAAAAAGGATGACCCCGACGCTGTACCAGTCGCTCGCCGCGGTGATCGGCAGTACCCCAGCCTGCTCCGGCGACATGTGCGCCACGGTCCCAACAATCTGTCGCTCGGCGTTACCGTGCCGTCCGGAGCTCTCCAGGTCGGCGGTGAGCCCGAAATCCAGCAGGACGACGCGCCCTTCCGGCGTCACCAGCACATTCGTCGGCTTGATGTCGCGGTGCAGTTTCCCCGAGTGGTGCAACGCTTCAACCCCCTCGGCAAGTTGCCGGAGCGCATCGCGCAGTCGGGTCTCGTCGAAGCCGGGGATCGTCCCATCGGGTCGTGCCGGTGGGGTCGTCGGCGCATCCTCTTCGGCAATGTCCGCATTGGATCGTGTCCGCTCCCAGCCGCGAGGCGCAGAGCCGAAGCCCGAACGCACGTGGGATACGAAGTCGGTTCCCTCCACCAGCTCCATGGTGAAGAACCACCGGTCATCGACGGCGAAGAGCTCGTAAAGGTTCACCAGGTTCGGATGCGTGCAGTCGGCCAGCGAGCGAAATTCCTGCTTGAACCGCACGAGCGCCATGGGGTCGACTCGCCGCATTGTCTTGAGCGCGACCAGCTCGCCCCGCTTCTGGTCGTAGGCCTCGTAAACGACGCCCATGCCGCCAGTACCCAGGCGGCGGACCAGGGTAAACCGCACCATGTCGAGCATGGCCCGCAGGGCCTCGGCCTCCGAGCGCAGATGATGCCTCTCGTCCAGGTCGAAGATCAGGCTGCTGCCGTCCGCGGTCGGATCCCCTTCGACGGGGCCCTTGGTCGATCGCAGCTTGACCACCGGGCTGGGGTTCGAACCCGTCGGGGTCTGGTCGAGTCTCGCCGGGCCGCCGGCGCCGGGATCGGACACCCCCGCGACCGGCTGCACGTCCACGGCCTCGGTCGGCGTCTCCGACAGCAGGACCTCGGGACTCGGATCAACGATTGTCTCGTTGAGCCGACCGGCCGATTTCCGTCGGCCGTGCCGCTCGCCATCGACCAGCGCGCGGACCATCTCGCCCCGTTCGGCGATGTCGGGAAAGGCCGAGAGATAGACTCGCAACGGCAGCGCCTGGCCGCGGATCCACCTCAGCCGCTGATCGGCCAGGAGGATCTCGAGTCGTTCCCCGAGGGAAAGGCCGGGGTAGGACGCCAGGAACGCGAAGACATCCGGCACGGGGGCATCGGGCCTCCAGAGGCGGGAGAACCGGTCCACCGGCCGATCAACCTCGCTGGACTCGGCTGCCGATCTCATCACCCGAGAGTCCCCGTCATACCAACGATCCCGGTTCGCCGGCCCAGAGCGGGCAGGGAACGATTCGGGTGCTTCCAACGACGATCCAGTCAGTCCCCAGGGATCGGGACGCGACCGCGGTCGCTTCGGCGTCCGATGGCCCCGGAAGACGCCCCGCCTCGGAATTCGAGCGGCCGCCGGCCGCGCGCCCTGCCGGCCATCCTAACCCGGCACTGGTGCCAGGGGAATGCCCCCGCCCCACACCGCCCTGGCGTCCGGCCGCAGCGCAGACGGCCACCCGCGTCCGCCTTCGGCGCGGGCTGCACCCGGGCAAGTGGGAACAGCTCCCTTGCGTGCGACTTCAGGACGCTAGAGCGCGCTACGTTTGCATTGCATACGCCGCGCGGTGTCCAAACCAGCCTGCGATATCATCGGGAGTCACGTCATG
>JAKAUH010000909.1 GCA_021818605.1 Planctomycetota bacterium | reverse complement strand
TGCCCGCCTGGCATTGGCGGCGAATGAAGCCATGCGCCGCGATTGCCCACTCTGGCTGGTGGGGCAGGTTAGGGCGTGAGGCGGGGACGGTACTGGACAAATGCCACTGAACCCCAACTGCGACGAGATGTTGGGCCCGACCAGTCTGGCGGGACGTTTCCTTTGCGGACCGCCGTGAAGGCGAGGATCGGCGACGCCTCCATCTTTTCCCAGGACCGGGGCCGGTCCGTACGGTTGAGATGTGCCCAGGTCTGGGCAGTCGCAAGCCTGGCAATCGAGCTGTACCGCGCCGGCCGCCTACCCTATTACGCCGGCAGAAAAGGAGGTCAGGCTCTCAGCCTGACACGCCTTCATTGTCAGGCTGCGAGCCTGACCGACTTAGAGGATCTTCCTTGCCGGGGTGATACTGTACGTACCGCTCTGAGGGGAGGGGGTGAGGGCAACCGCATCACCTTGCCCGACTATCAGGATTGGAGATTCTGTACGGCCCCCATGCCGCGAAGGGGCGGATTTTTGCTGCAACTTGCTGACAGGCCGTGAGTAAAGATTCTCGGGATTTCTTCAAGTTTTCCTGGCGGCGGGGTGATTGGGGACTCGTCGGCCGACTGGCGGCGGTAGTTTAGTCGAATCGGCGCGACCGGGGTTGCGAGAACGATGCGACTTGGGTACAAGGTCCGCGCAGGTCATGTCCCAGAGAGTTGGGCGGCGGCGCACGTGCCGAGCCGGGGCTGGAGCCAGGGATGGCGACGGTGACGGCGATCCGATCGATGAGGGGCGCGTGCCACTCTCGCAGGCCGCCGGTGAATGAGTTCGGACGGAGCGGAAAAGGAGGTCGAGGCGGGCGCAGTCGCCCCGTCCCGGCTCCCGGCGGATAGTCGGCTCAGCCCGTCGCGGTCGATCGGACCGCGGCGGCGAGAGCCGGCCGCGAAAGGAGCCGGCCGAGGCGAGGGCGTGGTGGCGAGGCGGATGGATGGTCGGCCTCGGCGCCCCTCGATCACGTACGGATCCGCTCCAGCCCGTTGCCAGGATGGCGCCGCTTGTGGGACGCGCAGACGTCCCGGTTCCCGCGGCGGCACGATCGCTGTCGGTCAGGAAACGATCGCTCATGAGATCTGACGATTGCCAGGTCCCGCCGGCGCCAGGGATGGCCGACGCGGGTCGAAGCCGAAGGACGACGGGCGGGTCGACCGCCCCCGGTCCCGGTCCCGCGTCCGCTGCCGGGACGGGGCCGCGCGCGTCGTCCCCGACGAGGACCCGCCCGAGCCGTCGCGCGCCGAGTTCGGCGCCGGTCCTGGCCGCCGCGATCGTGCCGGCGATCCTCCTGATGTTCGGACTGGTGCTCGGCCTGGCGCCGGCGACCCCGGCGCGCGCTCAGGGCATCTCGGTCATCAAGCTGCCGGATGCCAAGATCGCCGAGATCCGCTTCGAGGGGAACGCCACGATCCCGGCGGACAAGATCAAGCGCAAGCTGCTCAGCAAGGTCGGTCAGCCCTTCGACCAGGACAGGATCAACGCCGACGTCAAGACCCTGAACAACACCAACTGGTTCTCGCTGGTCGAGGCGTTCCACGACGAATCGCCCGCCGGTAGCGGCCGGCATGTCCTGATCTTCGTCGTCCGCGAGATGCCCACGCTGACCTCTGTCGAGTTCCGCGGCATGAAGGCGCTGCGGCTCAAGGACGTCGAGGAGAACACCGGACTCAAGAAGGGCAGCCGCGCCGACTACACGCGCACCCGCAACGCGATCACCTCGATCTACCGCCTCTATCAGGAAAAGGGTTATGACCTCGCCGAGGTCGAGTTGCTCGAGGGGGGCAATCTCGGCGATACCAAGGTCGTCATCCAGATCTTCGAAGGCCCCAAGATGAAGATCGGCAACATCCACTTCGAGGGCTGCCACTTCGCCTCGACGGCCGTGCTGAGCACGCACATCGCCAGCCGCAAGCCGATCCTCGGCCTGTTTGGCCGCTATCATCGCGACCTGCTCGAAGAGGATCGCCAGAAGCTGATGGATTATTACCAGGGCCACGGCTTCTTCGACGTCCGGATCACGCCCGTCACCCGGACCGGCCAAAACCCGGGTGAGATCGACCTGACGTTCGTCATCTACGAGGGAATCCAGTACCACGTTCGCAAGGTCATCATCCAGGGGAACAGCAAGCTCAAGACCCCGACGCTGATGGAGGACCTCGAGCTCCACTCGGGCCGGCCGTACCAGATGGTCGTGCGCGACGCCGACAAGAACCGGATCTTGATCAGGTACAACGAGATCGGCTGCATCGACACCGAGGTGGACGTCGACCCGCGCTTCACCTCGGAGCCGGGCATCGTCGACCTCCTGTACACGATCCGCGAGGGAGAGCCGTACCTGCTGGGCGCGCTCGAAATCGAGGGAAACACCCGCACCAAGGACTGGGTCATCCGCCGCGAGGCGATCGCCGCCGGTCTCAACCCGGGCGAGGTTCTGGACAAGAACCGGATCGAGTTGTTCAAGCGGCGGCTGACGATGCTGGGCTACTTCCAGAACGACCCGCAGAAGCCCGATCAACAGATCCGCGTGCAGATCCGGCCGAATTCGAAGCGGCCGGGCAACGAGCCGTACGGCAACATCATGCTGCCGCTGGGCGGCGGGGTGACGCAGGCCCGGATGCAGGACCCCTCCGGCGACGGCGGGCCCGACGGCGGCGGCGGTGGCGGCGGCCTGAACGTGCCGAATGTCTCGCCGCTGCCATCGCCGCGGCCGGGAACGGGAGGCGCCGGCATCAGTAGCCTGCCCGGGCTCAATACCAACCCGTTCAGCCCGCCGGCGAACAGTCCGCCGGGCGACTCCCTGCCGCCGATCGATGTCCCGCCGCCGGTTGAGGGCGGCCCGCCGCCCGTCGGGGCGCCGGGCGGGGTCATCCCGCCGGGCATCGCTCCCCCCAGTCAGCCGCCCGTCGGCACCGGCGAGCCGCCGGGCGCCGATCCCAGCATCCCCGGCATGGGCATGACCAACGTCGGGCCCGATCGCAACGATCCGTTCCCCAATCGCTCGTTCGCCGACGTCGTCGCCTCGGTCGAGGAGGCGCCCACAGGGCGCTTGATGTTCAGCGTCGGTGCCAACAGCTTCCAGGGGCTCATGGGCGGCATCTCGTTCATGGAGAAAAACTTCGACCTGTTCAATCCGCCCACCACCTGGAGCGACGTCATCAACCAGAAGGCCTTCCGCGGCGCCGGGCAGGAGCTGCGCGTCAACATCCAGGCCGGCACCCTGATCAACTTCATGCAGGTCAGCCTTCGCGATCCCTATTTCCTCGGTCTGCCGCTGGGGGCAGGCGTCTCGGGCTATTTGTTCGAGCGTATTTATCCCAACTGGTTCGAGCGCCGCGGCGGCGGCAGGATCAACGTCGGCCGCCAGATCGGCACCATGACGTATTTCGACGTCTCCGCCTGGGCCGAGGAGGTCGATTTCTTCGGCTACCAGACCCCGGCGCCCGCCGACTACCTGGCGGCCAGCGGCTATACTCAGCTCTACGCCATCCAGCCGAGCCTCCGCATCGACAACCGGAATAACCCGGTCATGCCGACCAAGGGCCAGTACGCCCAGTTCTCGGTCGAGCAGGGCTTCGGCAGCTTCACCTTCACCAAGTTCGACGCCGAGGGCCGGATCTTCGTCCCGACGTATGCCCGGCCGGATGGCACCGGCAAGCAGTTCTTCACCTTCCGCGGACACTTCGGCATCGCCACCGACAGCACGCCGGTCTACGAGCGGTACTTCGCCGGTAACTTCGGCAACCTCCGCGGCTTCTACTATCGCACGGTCAGCCCACACGCCTTCGGCGTCCCCACCGGCGGCATCATGATGGCCATCGGCACGGTCGAGTACCAGTGGCCCTGGAACGCCAAGGATTCGCTCAACCAGATCGTCTTCTGCGACTTCGGCACGGTCACGGGCAATTATGAGTTCAGCAACCTGAGAGTCTCGATCGGCACCGGCATCAAGGTCATCCTGCCGATGTTCGGACCGATGCCTTTTGAGTTCGACCTGGCCTTCCCCGTCGAATATTCCTACGGCGACAAGTTCATGCCGTTCAACTTCAGCAGCAGCATGATGTATTGAGCGGTGAGGGCTCATGGGTATAGCAAGTCGGTCAGGCTCTCCGCCTGACGAGGGGTGAGCGGAGAGTCAGGCTGAGAGCCTGACCTACGGAGTCGGACCCAGGACAGAATCCCAGAACCCTAGGGTTCTGGCATTCTGTCCAAGACCGTGACGAG
>JAKAUH010000792.1 GCA_021818605.1 Planctomycetota bacterium | reverse complement strand
ATACCAGGCGGCTCTCACCGCACGGGACGGGCAGCCGGACACCAAGCGGGCGGCGGAGAAAGGGCTGAAGCAGGCTTACGCCGTGCCGCAGCAGGCGCAAACCGGGGACGCAGATCAGCCTCCGCAGACGACGCAATAAACTGCAATGGCCCAGCCAAAACCCATTGCGCTTGAGGCGGCCCTCGGATACAGCTTCGAACGCCAGCAACTCCTGCTCCAGGCCTTGACCCACAGATCGTTAGTTCGCGAATCGTTGGTCCGCGAACGGGTTCGGGAGCCGCTCCGGGAGCGCAGGATGGACGAGCCGGAGCGGACGACGGCGCCGCGAAGGCCGAAGCGCGCGGCGTTGACCGAGGCCGGAGACGCTGCCGCGGACCTCCGCTTGCATGCCTCCCCGGGCCCGGGCGCGCCGGAACTCGAACAGGATAACGAGCGGCTGGAGTTTCTCGGCGATGCGGTGCTGGGCATGGTGGTGGCCGAGATTCTTTTCCACCGGTTTCCGGAACTGCGCGAAGGGGAGTGGACGCGGCTGCGGGCCAACCTGGTAAGCCGCAGTCATATGGCGCGAGTCGCCTCCATTCTCGACCTGGGCGCCTATCTGCGCTTGGGCAAGGGAGAAGAGCGCAGCGGAGGGCGGCGGAAGGCGGCGCTGCTGGCCAACTGCATTGAAGCGATTGTGGCGGCGATGTACCTGGACGGCGGCCTGCAGCAGGTGAAAGGATTTGTCCAGCGACATGTGGTCGAGCCGTATCTAAGCGATTTGCGCGAGGCGCTCGATCTGGGCGGACCCATCGGCGATCATAAAACTGCGTTGCAGGAGATTCTCCAGGCGCGAAGAGGCGGCCGGCCCGAGTATGTTTTGCGGGCGGAAAGCGGACCCGATCATCGCAAGCGGTTTCTCATCGAGGTGAGAGTGCAGAACGGCAAAGGAAACACCGCTCGACTGGCGCGGGGGATGGGCACGACAAAAAAGCGGGCCGAGCAGGAGGCTGCCCGGCGGGCGGTGCGAACCCTGCAGCGGCGGGAGGAAACCGGGCTGTCCCCGGCCTTCGGGAAAGGGAACGGTCCTTGAATCCCGCGATGGCGAATCAAACGGCGGTCGACCCGGTCCCCTCTGTCGGCCTGGCCGGGATCGCGGCAAGGCCGGCTGCCCCCGCTCCCTCCGGGGACCATGCCCATTTTATTTTTCCCAACCTGCTCGACGTCCTGCGCTCCCTGCTCGGCATCCTGGTGGTAGCCCTGTTCGGGCTCACCTTTGTGGCGCAGCCCTTCCGCATTCCTACCGAATCCATGGAGCGCACCCTGCTGGTGGGCGACTTCCTGCTGGTGAACAAGGTGGTATTCGCGCCGGCCGGACGCTGGGGCTGGCTTTTGCCTTACCGCCAGATTCAGCGCGACGATGTGGTCGTCTTCCATTTTCCGCTGGATCCATCCGACCATGTCGTGAAAAGAATCGTCGGGATCCCCGGCGATCGCATTCGCATGCGGGACGGCATGGTATTTGTGAATGGCCAACAGCAGTCGGAGCCTTTCGCGGTGTATGAGCAGACCTACCAGGACAGCTTCAAGTGGGACTACTATCCCTACCCGGTCTTCCCGGCCGGTTTGTCCCAGGTGAATCAACCCATGCCCGAAGCCCGACTCGGCGGTTCGACGCCCGCGGTGAATCCGTGGATCATCGCGTTCGCGGTGACGATCGCGACGTTCATGGAGGTGCTCGACACGAGCATCGCCAACGTCGCGCTGCGCTACATCGCGGGCGGGCTCTCGGCGGCCGAGAGCGACAGCGAGTGGATCATCACCAGCTACCTGGCCGCCAATGCGTCGGTGCTGCTGCTCTCGGGGTGGCTGTCGGCGTACTTCGGCCGGCGGAACTACTACCTGGCGTCGCTGTTCATCTTCACGGTCAGCTCGGCGGCGTGCGGGTTCGCGCGGTCGCTGCCCGAGCTGATCGTCTTCCGCATCCTCCAGGGACTCGGCGGCGGCGGGCTCCAGCCGGTGACGCAGGCCGTGCTCGTGGACACGTTCCCGCAAGAAAAGCAAGGGGCCGCGCAGGCGCTCTTCGGCATCTCGGCGCTCGTCGCGCCCGTACTCGGCCCGACGCTCGGCGGCTACATCGCCGACAATTATTCATGGGAATGGATCTTCTTCATCAACATCCCGCCGGGGCTGCTGGCGCTCGCGGTCAACTATCTGGTGCTTCGCGACCCGGACTACCTCAGGGCCGAGCGCGCGTCGATGCGGAGCCGCCCGCTGCGGTTCGACTTCGTCGGGCTCGGGCTGATCGTCCTGGCGATGGCCTGCATGGAGATCCTCCTGAGCAAGGGGCAGGAGTGGGACTGGCTGGGCGACCCGTTCGGCCGGGTCCAGTTCCTGACGGCCGGGTTCGCCCTGGGGCTCGTGGGCCTGATCGTCTGGGAGCTGCGGCACCCGTCGCCCGTGCTGAACCTCCGGCCGTTTTTCGACCGGAATTTCGCGGCGAGCGGGCTGATTGCCTACGTGGCCTTCGCGATCACCTACGCCAGCATGGTGCTCCTGCCGGGGATGCTCCAGACGCTGTTCGGCTACAACGCCGTGTGGTCGGGGCTGGTGATGTCGCCGGCCGGGCTGTTCTCGATCCCGACGATGGCGATCGTCGGCTACCTGCTCGGCAAGAAGGTCGACGCGCGCTGGATCATCATCTTTGGCGCGGTGCTCATGTGGTTCGGGGCCTCGTGGTACTCGCGGATGAACCTGGACGTCAGTCCTGGGGCACTCGTCTGGCCGCGGGTGGTCCAGCAGGTCGGCACGGCCGCGCTGTTCGCTCCCTTGAGCGTGGCAGCGTTCCTGTACTTGCCGAAGGAGCTGCGCGGGCCGGCGGCGGGGATCTTCGCCGCGCTGCGCAACGAGGGCGGCAGCGCCGGCACGGCGATGGGAAACACGCTGGTGACGCGACGGATTCCCGTGCACACGGATCGCCTGGTCGAGTACCTCGACCCGTTCCACCCGGCGTTTAACGAGGCGATGGCATCGCTAAAGGCCGCGTTCTATCGGTTGACGGGCGACCCGGTCGGATCGCAGACCATGGCGCTCCAGACGATCGACGACCTGCGGCAGCAGCAGAGCGCCGCGATGGCGTACCTGGATTCATTCTGGCTGTTCGGCATCCTGGCGCTGGCCCTGATCCCGCTGGTGTTCCTGATGAGGCGATCGGTGGCCGAGGAAGGGACGCACATCGGGGCCGAGTAGACGCGGACGGCCCGGGCCTGTGGGGAACCTTACATGAGCATGACAGAGGGACAGCCGGCGACGCCGGGCGCCGCGGGCGAGCATTCCACGGGATCGAAGGATCAGCCGGTGGCGACGGCCGCGCATCCGCCGGGACGCGGCGGTATGCGTCGCCTGGTGGTGCTACTCGCGATCGCGGCGGGGCTGGCCGGATCGGCCTATTACCTGTATCCCAGGGTGCAGCTCGCTCTGGCGACTGTCTCGACCGACGATGCTTATGTCGACTCCCACGTCACGCAGGTCGCGCCCCGAATCACCGAGAACGTCCGCGAGGTCCTCGTCGATGATAACGACGTGGTCCGGAAGGGCGATGTCCTCATCGTGCTGGACGACCAGATGGAGCGGGTGCGGGTCCGGCAGGCTGAGGCGGCGCTCGACGTGGCGAAGAAGGCCGTCGACCAGGCGATCGCGAAGGCGGAGGCCTCGGCCGCGTCGGCCCGAGCGAACCGTTGGAAGCTCGCCGCGACGATGGCCGATGTGAACAACCAGATCGCCAGCCTGCGCGTGGCCGTCGCCCGGTGGCACGAGGCCCAGGCCGCCGAGAAGCTGGCGAAGGCTGAGGCTGACCGCTACGCTGGACTAGCGCAAAAGCACTCGGTGACCCAGGAGCAGGCCGACGTCCGAACCACCGATTATGTGCAGGCCAGGGCCAGGACTCGACAGGCGCTCGAGCAGATCCACAGTCTGCGCGCCGCGCTCGCGCTGCCGGAGGAGCCAGGTAACGGCACGCCGCTCGACGAGGTGCCGAAGGACTGGGACCAGGAACATCCCAGCGTCAAGGCGGCGCTCGGGCAGTTCGCAATCAATCTGGGCGAGCTGGGCGTGTCGCCGCCCGGGTACTACGAGAGCCCGCTGGCGTTCCTCGCCCGGATTCGCAAGGATGCCCCCAACGGCGAGATTGATGCCCTGGTCGCCCGCACCGTCGAGAAGTCGCCGGGCGCGGCCTCGGCCCGCGCCCAGGTCGAGCAGGCCGATGCCCAGCTCAGATCG
>JAKAUH010000245.1 GCA_021818605.1 Planctomycetota bacterium | reverse complement strand
CAAGGACGCGATGCGGTCGCACTTCAGCGAGGTCGCGGTTCATGGCGAAGTGTTGAACGTGGCGCGGCCGAAGTCGGGGCACGTGTATTTCACGCTCCGGGACGAGTCGGCATCGATCCGCGCGGTGCTCTGGCGAACCGAGGCGCGTGGGCTCCCGTTCGACCTGACCGATGGGCTGGCGGTGCGGGCCCTGGGCGGGGTGACGGTCTACGAGCCGCGCGGCGACTATCAGCTGGTGGTCCGGCTGATCGAGCCCGAGGGCCTGGGCGCGCTCGAGCTGGCCTTCCGCCAGCGCTACCTCCGGCTGGCCGCCGAGGGGCTGTTCGACCCGGCCCGCAAGCGGCGGCTGCCCCGCTTCCCCGGCCGGATCGTCATCGTCACCAGCCCGACCGGCGCCGCCGTCCGGGATGTCCTTCAGGTCATCGGCCGCCGCTGGCCCCATGCCGAGCTCCTGATCGCGCCCACGCGCGTTCAGGGCGAGGGCGCCGACCGCGAGGTGGTCGCGGCACTCGAGCTGGCCAATCGGCTGGCGTCTGTCGACGTCATCATCGTCGCCCGAGGCGGCGGCAGTCTCGAGGACCTCTGGACGTTCAACGAGGAGTCCGTCGCGCGCGCCATCGCCGCGTCCCGCGTTCCGGTCGTCTCGGCCATCGGCCACGAGATCGACGTCACCCTTGCCGACCTGGCCGCCGACCATCGCGCGCTGACTCCCAGCGAGGCCGGCGAGGTCTGCGTCCCCGATGCTCGCGACATCGCGCTGCACCTCGACCGCCTGACCGAGCGGCTTCACGCCGCTGGCCAGTCCCGCATCGTCGCCGCCCGCACTCGCCTCGACCGCCTGGCCGACCGCTCCCGCCAGGCCCTCCTCCAGCTCCTCGCCAATCGTCGCCTCCGGCTGGCCAGGCTCGCGGCCTCTCTCGAAGCCCTCAGCCCCCTGGCTGTCCTCGCACGCGGCTACTCCCTCACCCTTCGCGAGGACGATCTCTCCCTCCTCCGCTCCGCCGATCAGGTCCGGCCCGGGCAGCTCATCGTCTCCCGCCTCGCCGACGGCCGGATCACCAGCCGGGTTGAATCTATCTCCCGGTCGTGATGCTGTCCCGATCCTCATTTGTTCCACCATCCTCTTTAGATCACCCTTCCCATCGCCAAAACCGTTGCAGCCCGCTTCATCCGCGCCTCACTTTCAGCAGCCGTGAGGTTAAACTGGTTTACATCTGGGATCTGATTGGGTTGCAATGGATAACAGATCCGCGTAAGCTAACCAGACTAGCGGCTTCGGGAAAGATTGTCCTCCCTTGCTGTCGAATGTCCTGGCAAGCCTCAATGGATCGAGGCGAGGCGGAGGCCGTGCAGCCTCGTGGTTCGTTCTGCGCGAATTCCTGGCGTCGATGACCTCATACGTGATTATCTTCTGGGAGCTACCTCGATGAAAGGCCTGGTGCGCCGGGTTTGCCGAGTCGGTCAGGACGGTCGTTTGTGCAAGGCGGCGAGCGGACCTGGTCGGGGGCAAGGTCGTCGCCCTTTGACTGGATCAATGATCGAGGCCCTGGAGGATCGGCGGCTGCTGGCGACGCTGAGCATCCCCGCCGCCGGAGGAGCCCTGACCTACAATGGCACCACCAGCCCGTCGTGGAATTCCAGTGACCTGAAGGTGACGGTGGATTCGTCGGTCTCCGGGGACGTCATGTTCACGGATTCCGTCCAGCCGATCAGCCTGTCGGGCAGCGGCGCGAGCAACTGGCATTACTCGGGGCCTTTCTCGGTCTACGGACCGATCAGCTCTTTCTCATCAATGACGATCACCGGCACGGTGACCGGGGGACAGAGTCTTACTCTGGACTACACCAACGGGGATCCGCTGAACGCCACCGGACTGACGTTTTCGCCGACCGCGGCGACGGGCGGCAAATCGAACAGCCTGGATCTCATGTCGAGCTCGGGCGGCGGCGTCTTCACGTTCGAGAGCTACGCGCCGAGCGGCCCGGGCGCCGGCACGATCACTTACAGCGACGCGAGCCAGAGTAACGTCCCGATCGCGTTTTCCAACCTGTCGCCGGTGACCGACACGGTGCCATCGCCGACCTACATCTTCACCGCGCCCTCCGGGGCAAGCGCCGTCAATGTGGTCGACGCCGCCACGTCCGGCCAGACCGAGATCAACGCGGGGACCACGGGCGCCTTCGAGAAGGTCGATTTCGCCGGCAAGACCACGGTGACGGTCACTGCGAACAATGCCGGCGCGACGACCACGGTCGATTTCACCAGCCCCTCAGCGGCGATGAAGCAGCTCTTCGTCGATTCGGGGATCGGCAATGAGAACATCGACGTCCAGGCCACCCCCAGCGGTGTCACCACGACGAGCGACACGGGAAGCCCGTCGGGCAGCACGACCAGCATCGGGCTGGGCGGCAAACTGAGCTCGATCCTCGGGCCCCTGGTTGTCCAGTCCACCGGCGGTGCGAACACGCTGACCGTCGATGACTCGGCCCAGGTCGCCTCCACGACCTACACCATCTCCAACTCCACCCTCGCTGCCTCGTCGTTTCCCGCCACGATCTCGTTCGCCGGCGGCGGCTTCGCGACGATGAACCTGAAGACCTCGCAGAGCTCGAAGGTGAACCTGTTGCAGCTCTCGCAGGGGGCGAACCCCACGCCGATCTCCACCTTCAACTTCACCGGCGGCACTCCGCTGGCCGCCAGCACGCTCGACGTGAACTCGAACGTTGCGACCCTGAACTACGGGACGGCCGGGGTCCTTACCTTCGGCGCGGGCGAGCCGACGATCAACTACACGGCGTTCCCGACGGTGAAGGTCACGAAGTTGGCGACAGCCCCGGTCGGCACGGGCGTCACGTTCACCGCCAGGGCGGGGCAGTCACTTGACAATGTCGTCGTCGCCAACTTCACGGAATCCGACCTGACGAACACGAGCGCGAACTTCGTCGCGTCGATCGACTGGGGCGACGGGACGACCACCGGCGGGACGATCACGCCCGTGGGTACGACCGGTTTCCAGGTTGCCGGCAGCCATACCTACGCCGCCAGCGGCCCCTACACCGTCAATGTGACGCTCACGGATCAGAGCACCTCGGGCACGGTCGCCATCGGCGGCACCACGATCAACGTGACCTCCAACGGGCCGGTCAATTCGACACCGAGCCCGATCGTCTCGACGGCTGACGTCTCGCCGTCCACGATCGGGGGCCTCCTGCCGAATAGCGTGTACAACTTCAACGGAGTCGCCCTCAAGGGCGTCGTGCAGGATGTCGAGACGACCCAGGACGTCGCGGTCTTCCAGTCGTCCGACCCGAAAGCCACGGTGGCCGACTTCACCGCGACGATCAACTGGGGCGACGGCACGACCAACGCCGGGAGCCTCACCGAGGACTCCTCGGGCGTCTTCCACGTCTCGGGGACGCACACCTACCTGACGGCCGGCGCGTTCACGCCGATGGTGACGATCCGGGACATCAACGGCCAGATTTACGCCACGGGTGCGTTCTACCAGACGAACTGGGTCTCGAGCAGCTTTGCCAATGCGCCGCAGATCGATTCCAATCTCATCAACCCCTGGGGCATGTCCTCCAGCTCGACCAGCCCGATCTGGGTCTCCGACCAGGGGGCGGGAGTTTCGACGCTCTACAACCCCAATGCCAACCCCATCAAGCTGGGGCTGACGGTCACCGTGCCGCCGAGCGGCACGCCGTCGGGCCCGACCGGGCAGCTCTTCAACAACGACCCCAACTCCGCCGACTTCATCGTCCCTGGCTCGTCGCCCGCCGCGCCGGCGAGGTTCCTGTTCGCCACCCTTGCCGGGACGGTCGACGCGTGGGCCTCGGGCGTCACGGCCGTTGTCGCCGCGACGGTTCCTGGTGCGGTGTTCACCGGGCTGGCGCAGGGGAGCATCACCAGCGGTAACACGACGACGTACTACCTCTATGCCGCCGACTTCACCGGCACCACTGGCACGAACGGCATCGACGTGTTCGACCCGACCTTCGCCAACGTCAGTTCGACCACCTTCGCCGGCAAGTTCGCCGACCCGAATGCCGTATCCGGCTACGAACCGTACAACATCGCCCAGTTCGGCGGCGATCTCTACGTCACCTATGCCCGGCCGAACGGGATCGTCACATCCCCGGGCGGCTACATCGACGAGTTTGCCACCGACGGCACTTTTGTCAAACGAGTCTACACGGACACGACCGGCACCACTCTGGCCGGCGCCTGGGGAATGGCGATCGCGCCGTCGGGATT
>JAKAUH010000648.1 GCA_021818605.1 Planctomycetota bacterium | reverse complement strand
AAAAAGGTGGTGCTGTGGATTTCTCATGGACGTGTCGATCGTTGGTACGGGCTTCGCAATCGGTACAATGGAGTGGATCATCGGAAGGGGCAAGGTCGGCGGATGGCCCCGCGAACGGAGTGGAATCGACCGTCCTCAATTCGTACTGATGGGGTGGTTATCGAGTCTTCCACAACGGGTGATCGACCATGCGGAAAGGCAGACGGAACCGGCATCGTGCCCTGTTGGCCCGCCTCCAGCGTCACCTCGAAATCAGCCTCGACAGCCTGAAACCGAGGAGGATTCGCACGCGGTCCGCGCGGTATGCCGCGGCCCTGGGCGAGCGCCTCGGGTTGATCTCGCGGCCGCGTGCGTGCTCGTGGTGTCGTCGCCACGCGCGGCTGGAGCGGCACCACTGGGACTATACCGAGCCGCTGAACGTGACGTTCCTCTGCGACGAGTGCCACGTGCTGGCCGACGCGATGGTCGTTCGGGCAGCGAGTGCCTAACGAACAGTCAGCGGCACGACTGCTGAGAACGCCGCGTGGCTTTCGGCGGCCGGTTGTGCGGGTTGTTCCACCGGCGATGAAACGGGCAGGCTGACGTGGAACGTGGTCTCGGATCCCGTCGCGGAGGACCAGCGGAGGCGCCCGCCGGCCTGCTCGACGATCCTCGCGGCGCGGGGCAGCCCGAGACCTAGCCCGCGACCGGCCTGCCGGCCGCAATAAAACGGGTCGAAGAGGTGCTCGGCCTCCTCGGGCCGGATGCCCTTGCCGGTGTCGCTAACCGTCCAGGAGAGCTCGTCGCCGCGCTGCGATGATCGGATGACGATTCGGCCCCCTGGTGTGGCGGCCTGCAGCGCATTGCGCAGCAGGATCGAGGCCAGGTGGCGGAGTGCTTCCGGATCGCCCCATGCGGCCGTTGCCTCATTGACCTCGGCGATCAGGCGGACGCCTCGGGCCTGGCATTCCGGCTCGTATTCCGCGATGACCGCGTTCAGCAGCTCCGTCAGCTTGCACGGCCTGAGCCGAGGCGAGGGTGGACGGGCGACGAACATCAGGTCGCGGAGGATCCGGTGCGCCCGCTGCGCCTGAGCCAGGATGATCCGCAGCGAGCGCGCGACTTCGGGATCGTCCGAGCGCGCCAGAAGGAGCTGCGACCTTCCGACGATCACGGCCAGGGGGTTGTTCAGCTCGTGTCCCGCGCCGGCGGCGAACTCACCCAGTGCGTCCAGCTTGGACAGCCGCAACCGCTCGTCCTCGGCCTGTATCCGCGATCGGAGCGTCGTCATGGCCGCCTGGAGGCGGCGCTCCAATCGTGTCCGCTCGCCGAGGATGCGTGCCCAGGCATCCCAGGCGCGCCGGTACGCGGCGTCTGGCTCGGCGAAGAGGTCGCGGGTCAGGTCTGGGCTACAGCGCAGCTCGGCCACGGCCCTGATGGATCCGCGGTCATTCAGAGGCAGAATGATGCCCGGCTCAGGCACGCCCACGGCCGCGTCCGCCGCCGAGGCGACAGTCGGGCCGGGTTGGTGCAACCCGTTGGTGCCCGACGAATCCGCATCGGTCCAGACCACGCGAGCGGCCTCGATTCCTGGTTCAGAACACCACGCCAGTGCCGCCCGGTCGGCCCATTCGCCGGACGATTCGCCTGCGGGCGTCGCCGCCAGCAGGTCCAGAAAGCGGTCCGCCCGACCGCGATCGGCCCGCAAGCGGCGGAGTTGGAGTCGCAGGCGGGCATTCTGCCGGGTCATCCGCTCCTCGTGGGGCGTCGCCGACGGATCGACGAAGGGAGACGCGCAGCGGGCCTGGACCTCGGCGGTCAGGATCCGTACGCGGGGATCGACGGGGGCCGATTCCCGCTCGGGGCGAAGCAGGCTCCACGGCGTTTGCTCGGCCCACTGATACGCCTGGCGCACGAATGCCAGTTGTCGCGGGGAATCCGACAGGAGGTCCAGGGCTCCGTGCTGGTCGGAATGCAGCCACGCGGCGTCGATGACCAGCGGGTCGCAGTCCCAGCGCTCGGCCAGGCGCCTGCCCAGCTCGGCCAGGTCCGAGCCAACGCTCGCGAGCATCGCCTGCTCGCGACGGGCCGGGTCGGACTCCTGCCACCACGCGACGAGTCGGTCCGGATCGACGGCCGCGACCGCCCACCAACCCAGCGTGCAGAGCTGTCCCGCGCGGGCGACGGCCGTTGGATCGGGATCGCCGGCCTCGCGGGCGAGCCGACGCGCGCCCAGTCCCACCGCCACCGAGTGCCTCCAGAGCCGACCGAGCAACTCGACGACCGGGCTCCCGGGCGCAGGAGGATTCCACCAGGGCCGCTCGTCGACGATCCGCAACTGGTCGGAGATTGCGAGCCCCGAACCGCCGGCCAGAATCCAGCCCGGGTCCAGATCCTGGACAAAGTGCGACTCGGACTCCGGGCCATCGTCCGGGTCGTCATCGGCCGGCTCCTCCGGCAGGGAATTGATCAGGGACCGCGCGGTGATCGGGCGCAGGGGAAGCCCGTCCAGCCGATCGAGCCGGCGCCGCAGGTCCTCGGCCGGTTTCCGACGTGTCTGGACTCGCAACGCGCAGGGACTCCTTCCCGCCCGCGTTCGCGGTAATGGCCTCGATTGGACCGGGTCTGGAGTGCGATCGACTCGACTCGACTCAGGCCCCGGCCACGCTGGCTTCCATATCCAAGAGTCGGCAGACCCGGCGCATCAGTTCATCGATATCCAGCGGCTTGTGCAGAAAGTCGTCGGCCCCCGATTCCTTCAGATCCTGGATCTTATCCTCCTCGACCATGCCCGAGATGCAGATGATCTTGATGTCGGACATCGTCGGATCGCGGCGGATCAGCTCGCAGACCGCTTGCCCGTTGATGTCCGGGAGCATGACGTCCAGGATGATCAGGTCGGGGTGGTACTCCTTGGCCTGCATCCCCGCCCCGAAACCATTGTTGACGATCCGCGTCTCGAACCGGGCATCCCCGGCGAAGACCTCGGAGATCAGGTCGACTACCGCCTGGTCGTCGTCCACGATCAACACCCGACGCTTGCCGCTCTCCAGAGCGTCGGTCGGGATGCTGTTCTCCTTCATGAACCGGTAGAGCGCATCCCGCGGAATCCGGCGAAACCGCGAGCCCGGCACCCGGAAGCCCTTGAGCTGGCCCGAGTCGAAGCAGCGGATGATCGTCTGCTGGCTCACCTTGCAGATCTTTGCCGCCTCGCCCGTCGTGAAAACCGTCTTCATGGTCGTGCTCGTCCCATTTGCGAGATCGAGGACAGGTCCCCTCCCTGGCTCGCTCCAAACTGGCCCGGAGGAGGACATCTCCCGATCGGCCTCCCTGCTAGTCCCGCTCACGACGCGCAGCTAACGACAACATGCCTCGCCCCCCCTGCCGCGTCGTTCGCACCAGTCTCTCGGTAACACGCCATTGTCAAATTCTACGAAACCTTCAGAGCTTACCAATATTGCCAGCTTCACCAATTGTATAGTGAGCGCTGACCTTGTCAATGCGAATGCTCCAACCGGCGGATCCCTCCCAGGTCGCCCGGGTTGCATCGACCGGCCAGGATGACTCTCTCTTCGACTCTAACTCCTTTTCCGTCTTCGAAGAATAGGCGAGAGCGAGAAGACGCGACGGCCAAGGGGCCTGGAAAACGGAGGTGCTCGGTCAAACTGCCAGAAAGTCCAAGGGTGTTGGTCGGCGGCCGGAACACGGCGACCGATCGCGAGCAAGCTGTCGGCCCGTCCGTCGAAACGGCTCCGGAAGAAGCGACACAACTACATGTTGCGAAAGGGTTTCCGATTCCGGAGCTAGCCCTGTCGAAATTGCAAGCCCACGTCCGCCAGCGGACATCCCGTCGGCCTGAGTCCAATGAGATGCCGGTCGATTTGTCGCTTCAGGCCCGGGGCCGTTCGGATGACACTTCCGGCCGGTTCTGCTTGAGGAAAATCAGCAGGGTGGCGATGTCCGACGGGCTAAGACCGCTGATGCGCCCGGCCTGGCCGAGCGAGATTGGGCGGACTCGCTCGAGTTTCTCGCGGGCCTCGGCGCGGAGTTGCGGGATCGCGCGGTAGTCGAGTTCGCGCGGGATCGGCTTGTCTTCCAGGCGGCGGAACCGTTCGATCTGGTCGATCTGCCTGCCGATGTAGCCGGCGTACTTCGCCTCGATCGTGACCTGCTCGATGACGTCGGCCGTGAAACCGCGGGCGTCGAGCGTGGGATCGAAGGCTCGCACGGAACCCCAGTTCGTTGAGGGTCGTCGCAGCACCTGGAAGAGCGACTCGCAGAT
>JAKAUH010000843.1 GCA_021818605.1 Planctomycetota bacterium | reverse complement strand
TAGTCTCCGCCGCGGCCGTCGATCACGACCCTCAGGTCGCCCGCGAAGTCATTCGCGAACAGGCTGACCACGACGAACTGGGGCCTGAAGTCCCTGGCGTACTCGACGAGCGAGTAATAGTATTGCTCGGGCGAGTAGCCCAGGTGTCCCGTGTTGAGGATCTCGACCCTACCGCCCAGCCGCTTGCTGAGATCCCGCTTGAGGCATTCCGTCGGCGTCTGGTCGTCGGCGACGAAGAGTCCCTGCATGTACGAGTCGCCCAGCACGATCCCGTGCCACGGGGCCGGAAGATCGGGCTCCGGCCCGCGCAGGCCCAGCGAGTTGGTCAACTGGCTCGACCCCTCGACGATCGTCGCGCCTGTTTTCTCGACGGCTCTCGCCGCGCCGGGGCCGTCGGGGATCTGGAAATAAGCCTTCACGTCCCCCTTCACCGGAAAGTTGCGCACCCAGATGGACCGCACCCGCGGCCGCATCCGGTACGATCGGCCGGTGTCGTCGGTCTGGTAGACCGTGGACGGCAGCATCACCGTCCTGTCGAAGTTGCCCCAGCGGATCAGGGCGTGGTCGGGGTCCATCCCGGCATGGCGAAGCAGTCCTTTCTGCGCCTCGGTGTATTCCTCGAACGTCAGGCGATAGCGGCGGGTCGCACTCCGAATATCGAAATCACGACGGCGCGCCCAGTCGGCGTTGATTGACTCGCGGGCGGGCTCGACGCCGACGGCCCGCATCGCCGCCCATTGCCCGCGGGTCGCCGTCCAGCCGGCGAGATAACGCCCGGTTGGCAGGAACGCCAGGAGCGCGGCGATCAGCCCGAACGTGGCCACCGTGATCGCCACCTTGAACGCACGCTCGACCCGCCGCGCCCGCTCGACGAAGTGGAAGACCGCCTGCCGTTCCCGCCGGCGCGGTGTCAGGCGCGACACCCAGCGCTCCCATCGCGATCGGCGCCGGACGCTCGTCGTCTTCAACCAGAGGGGGAGTTGCTCGATCGCCTTGCTCACGACCTCTCGCTCTCCAGCACCTGAATTCGATGGGCCGGTCATCGCGGTTTCTCGCTCGAGGACGACGATCCGCTCGTCGCACCGCGACGAGCCGCGACGACGGACGCATCCTTGTTCACGCCAGCGCCAGCATGACCGACCCGAGGGCCGGCTTCCCCCACCGGCTTCTCGCGGAAGACCCGTTCCTTCTCCATCAGGAGCACGAGCCGGCGTCCGACCGACTCGGCCCAGACCTCAGCCCCGGCCGCCGAGAAATGGTTGTCGTCGATCTCCCCGTTGAAAAGGACGCAGAGGTCCGTCGACTCGGACCTCTTGCGGCGCTCGATCAGAGACCGGAGGTGCGCGTTGAGGAAGTCCTCGGACGGGTCGAGGTACATCAGGCTGGCGACGTCCAGCCGGTTGACCATCGCGCCGGGATAGAAGGCGGGCTTCCTCATGCCGAGCAGGTTGACGTCGTAGGGCGCCGGGACGATCAGGCACGGCCAGCCGCGCCCGCGGCAGTACTTGACGATCCGGTCGAGCCAGTACTTCCCCTCCATCCAGTCCCCCTCGCCGCGCCCGGTCGCGTCGATCTCGTTGCCGCAGTCGTTGGCGAAGATGCTGACCACCACGAACTGCGGGGAAAAACGCCCGGCGAAGGCAGTTAACGAATAATAATATTGTTCGGGCGAATACCCCATCACGCCTGTGTTCAGGATCGAGACCCGCGCGCCGAGGGTCCGATTGAGATAGCGGCGAAGACACTCCGGCGGGGTATCGTTCTCGTCTATGAACATACCTTGCATGTAAGAATCGCCCAGCACCAGCCCCCGCACCGGCGCCTGCAGGTCGGGCTCGGGCCCGCGCAGGCCCCACGAGTTGGTGACCTGCCGCGATTTCTCCAGCATGAAGGCTCCCGTGCCGCGAATCGCCTCGCCCAGTCCGGGCCCGTCCGGGACGAGGTAGAACGCCGGCGCCCCAGGCGTGAGCACCAGCTTGCCCCTCAGCCAGATCGACCGCACGCCCGGTCGCATCCGGTAAGATCGGCCCCCTTCGTCCGGCTCGAAGACCTTCGACGACAGCAGCAGCGTCCAGTTGTAATTGCCCCACCGCAGCAACCCGTGCTCGGGGTCCATCCCCGCGTACCGCAGCAGCTTCTGAAAGGCCGGCTCGCTCGAGGCGAAGAACGTCCTGACCCTCGGTCGCGTAATGTCGATACCCAGCCGGCGAAAGTTCTTCCACGACTCGTCGATCGACGCGCGGTCCTGGGGCTTTCCCATCGTCTGGCTGGCCACCCGGCGCGCCTCGGTCGCGATCGCGGCGGTCAGATACCGTCCCCACGGGATAACCTTCAGTATCACGGCAATCGCCACGACCGTCGCCAGCACAATCACGCGCTTGAACGTCCGCTCGCGCCCCATCGCGCGCTCGATGAAACCAAACACGGGCTGGCGGTGACGAGCGGTGCGTCGTCTCCTGAAGCGTCGGTGGATTCGCGGTTCCATGGAGATTGCGACTCGTGCCGGGCGGATCGTGGCGCCGGCCTGTTCCGGGATGTCCAGCACTGGTTCTCTTCCGAAAGGCCATTCTTCCCAGGCTACACGGTCAGGCGGTGCGAACTCCAGTTCCAACTGATCAGGGATGCCTGGGCGTCGGTGGCAGCTCATCACCGTGGGCGTCGGTGGCTGGGCGTCGGTGTCAGCTCATCACCGGGCGGCGGCCACGGCCGCCGGCCTGGGCTGGGTGTGCTCGCGGATCAGTTGCTCTCGCTCGATCAGCAGGGCCAGACGCTTTCCCACGATGGACGCCCAGACCTTCGAACCGGCCGCCGAAAAATGTCCGTCGCCGATCGCGTCGTTGAACAGCAGGCACCCTTGCTGCCGCTGCCCGTGGCGCTCGAGGTCAACAACCGTCTCCAGGTGCGCGTCGACAAAAGCATCCGTCGGGTCGAGGAACGAGATCCCATTCACGTCCACCAGGTTCGAGATCATGCCCGGATAGTTGCCACTCCTGCGCTTGGCGAACATCCCCGGCTCATACGGCGCCGGGACGATCACGTGCGGCCACTGGCGCGCGCGGCAAAACTCGACAATCCTGTCGAGCCAGTATTTCCCCTCTTCCCAGTCGCCGAGGCCCTTGCCGGGAACCTCGTGCAGGTCGCCGAAGTCGTTGGTGAAGATGCTGACGATGACAAACTGCGGCTTGAACCGATCGGCGAACGCAATCAGCGAGTAATAATATTGCTCCGGTGAGTAGCCCATCACGCCGGTATTCAGGATCGAGACTCGCTTCTTCCAGCGGGCCTCGAGGAACCGGCGGAGGCACTCGGGCGGCGTCTCGTCGTCGCCGATGAACATCCCCTGCATGTACGAGTCGCCCAGGATCAGCCCACGGACGGGAGCGTCGAGGTCGGGTTCGTGCCCCCGCAGGCCCCACGAATTCGTCGTCTGCCGCGACGTCTCAACCGGAATGCACGTCGTCCCCTGCATCGCCTCGGCCAGCCCCGGCCCGTCGGGCACGAGGAAGAACATCAGGACGTCGCTCTTGAGCGACACGTTCCGCAGCCAGATCGATCGGGTCCGCGGCAGGAAGCGGTACGACCTCCCGTCGTCGGCGGCCTCGAAGACCTTCGACGGAAGCAGCAGCGTCAGGTTGAAGTTCCCCCACCGCAGCACGCCGTGCTCGGGATCGAGTCCGGCGTACCGCATCAGCCGCTGGTAGGCCGGACTGGCCTCGGCGAACGCGCGGGCCAGCCCCAGTCGCCCCGCCTCGATTCCCAGCTCGCGCGAGCGCTCCCAGGCCGCGTCCACCTCCTCGCGAGGCTGGGGCAGGCCGAGCACCACGCGGACCGCCTCCCGGCCTGCCGCCACCGTCGACGCCACTCCATACCGGCCCCACGGCGAGGCGCCCAGCATCGTCGCGGTCGCCGCGACCGTCGCCAGCACGATCAGCCACTTGAACCGCCGCTCCAGGCGCTGGGCGCGCAAGAGGAACGCGAAGATAGACTGGCGATACGTGATCGGTCGTCGTAGTTGCAGGATCTTCCGCATGGAACCATGGACCCGATGGAAACTCGCGGGCGCTTCGCGGCCCGGCTGGCAGGATCTTGCGCTCCACCCATCTTAGGGGAAATCGACGTTTCCATCGACCCATTGCCCCCTCGCGTGCCAGGGTGGCGGATCAGGGCCAACTGCCGTTAGCATGAACGTGGACGGGTCATCACCGGGGACGCCCGGGATTTTCTCGGGCGCGGGGGCGAGACGAGGAGTTTTCGCGATGTTCGAGGAA
>JAKAUH010000616.1 GCA_021818605.1 Planctomycetota bacterium | reverse complement strand
ATCCGTGCTGCTGGCGTGCGGTCTGGCCGCGGTCATCGGCTTGTGGCTCGAACGCCGCGCCGATGTCTTCGACCGGCTGGTCCGGCGCAGCCTGCCGGCGATGGGGATCGCTACGGTCCTGCTGGCCGGGCTGAGCTACGAGCGCGTCGAGTCCGCCGAGCGCCGGGCACTCGCCGCCTTGCCGCCTGCGAGGACGGGTGCGCCGAACGTTGTGCTCATCGTGCTGGATACGGTGCGCGCCGCCTGCCTGAGTCTCTACGGACACCCGACGCCGACCACTCCGAACCTCGAACGCCTGGCGCGCCGGGGCATGGTTTTCACCGAGGCCCGGGCAACGGCCCCGTGGACCACGCCGTCGCACGCCAGCCTGATGACCGGCCGGTGGCCGCACGAGCTCTCCGCTGGGCCGCATCAGCCGCTCGACGCAACCTTTCCGACGCTCGCCGAGGTTCTGGCTCGCGAGGGCTATGTCACCGCCGCGTTCGTCGGCAACTACTACTATTGCAGCACGCTGCACGGCTTCGATCGGGGATTCACCCGCTACGAGGACGCATACGAGAATCGTTCCGTCACGCCCTTCGAGACGCTCTGGAGCTCAGCTCTTGGGAAGCGGCTCATCCGCGCCATGGGGTATTCAACGGTCCTGGACGACGGCGTCTCGCTGCGCCGCAAGACGGCGGCGATGGTGAATCGCGACGCATTGAGATGGCTCGACGGCCGGCCGGCCGATCGGCCGTTCTTCGCCTTCGTGAATTATTACGACGCACACCGGCCCTACATCATGCGTGACAAGGGAGAGACCCGCTTTGGCAAGGCCTCGCTGCCGCGGGACGTTCGGCGCAAGCTCGAGAAGACCTTCTGGGACATCAAGCTCGGGCTTCCGATGCCTCCCGGCATCGACGCCCTGCAGCTCCATCAGGATGCCCTGTGCCTGTTCCACGATTGCTACGATAGCTGCATCGGCTACCTCGACCACCAGATTGGACTGCTCGTCAAGGAGCTCGAGCGCCGGGGGTTGATGGAGAACACCTTCGTGATTGTGACGTCCGATCACGGCGAGCAGTTCGGCGAGCATGGCATGATCGCGCACGGCGCGAGCGTTTATCGGCCCGAATCGCACGTGCCGCTGTTGATCATCCCGCCGTCACATGCCGAGTCGGCCGCCGTCGTCGACGAGCCGGTCAGCCTGCGCGAAGTTCCCGCGACGATCGCGGCCTGGACCGGCCTCGGCCCACGGAACCCGTTCCCCGGCCGCTCACTGACGCGTTTTCTGGAGCAGCGAGCGGGGGACCAGCCCGCATCTCCTGTGCTGTGTGAGCTGCGGGACAACATCATGACTGACGGATCGGAGAGCTCCTCGGGATTCTGCTTCGACCCGGTCCGGTCGCTCGTCTCGCGCGATCGGGTCTACATCCGCCACGAGGACGGCCGCGAGGAACTCTACGACCGCCTGGGCGACCCCATGGAGTCCAGCGACCTCGCCGGCGCCCCGGAATCCCTGCCGGTTCTGGAGCGCTTCCGCGAAGAATTGTCCCGCATCGACCGGGATACGGCTGACATGGTCCGCCGATGACCGTTCCGGGGCGACGCGCGAGGCGCCGCCACGGCCGGCATCGTTCCTTGCATCGGGCCACAGCGCGGACATCAGCAGGACGCGTTGCGATCGCCGGAGCCCGACCGGCTCCTGGCGAACGACTGGCTGACGCGGTCCCAGGCGTCGCGGGTCGCGTGCCTGGCCTTCTCCCAGGTCAGCCGCGAGTTGGCCCTGGCCGACTCCCAGCCGCCCCGGATGTCCGCCTCGGCCTCGTCCCAGGTGCGCTCGGCGTGCTTCGCCCGCGACTCCCAGCCGTGGCGATAGGCCGGGGCGTAGTCGTCGTAATTATGCGACGAATCATAATACGAGCGGTTGGCGTAATTCTCACGCCAGTATTCATCCTCGGCGGTGGGGTCGATCGACTCGGCAATCCCCTTGCCGGCCAGTCCGCCCGCCACTCCGCCGACGACCGCGCCGGCGACCGTGCCCGCCGGGCCGGCCATCATCCCGGCGGCCGCTCCGGCCGCCGCGCCTCCGGCCGTCGTGCCGACTCCGGCGCCCACCGGATGAGCACCCGGCTGGCCCGTGATCGGGTCGGCGTTGCGGTCCGCGCCGTGGATTCCGTGATCGGTATGTGTATCCGCGCGTGCCATGGATGGGCTCCTCGTGGAGATCTGAGATAAACCACCGGGGTCTTTCAGTGCAAAGAGGATGCCAGCCCCGAGGTTGCAGAGGACGAGCCCGACGGCGAGGAAGACGAATCGGGTTTTGCCTCACCTTCTCCCTCGGATTCGTCGGAGGCCGAGAGCGGCCGCGCGACGTCCTCGAGCGACGAGCGCTCGGCGTCGACCCCGTAGAGCCAGACGATGACGACCGTTGCGAGGAGCAGGCCCGAGGCGATCAGATCGCCGTGAAACAGCGAGGCTCGCGAACGGGTCGCGATCAGGCTGCCGAAGAACCACGGCGCGAGCGTCCCCCCGAGCAGGGTGCCGGCCGCGAAGAACATCGCGATGATCATCCCGCGCAGCTCGACGGGGAAGATCTCGCTGACCGTCAGGTAGGCCGAGCTGGCCGCCGACGAGGCGAAGAAGAAGACCAGGGCCCACAGGATCGTCTGCTCGGTCGCCGTCAAGCGGCCCTCGGCGAACAGGTAGCCGGACACGGCCAGCAGGATCGCCGAGATCGTGTAGGTCCCCGCGATCATGATGCGCCGTCCCACGGTGTCGAAGAACCGACCCAGGATGAGCGGCCCCAGGAAGTTGCTCAGGGCGAATGGGAGCAGATAAAGGCCCGTAGAACCGGGCGAAACCTCGTAGAAATTGCTGAGGATCAGCGGGAACGTGAAGTAAACCCCGTTGTACAGGAACGCCTGCGAGGCGATCAGCGCCAGGCCGAGCACGGTCCGGGTGGGGTAGGTCTTCAACATCACGCCCGCCAGCTCGCCGAAGCCGACCGGCCCGCGCGGGCGGATGACGATCGAGCCCTCCGCGGGCGGGAGCTTCACGACGCCGGGCTGGCTCTCGATCCGGCGCTCGATCTCGCCGACGATCCGCTCGGCCTCGTCCGGCTGGCCGTGGGTCAGGAGCCAGCGCGGGCTCTCGGGCACGCCGTCGCGCAGGAAGATGATGCCCAGGCCCAGCGCTGCGCCGACGCCGAATCCCAGCCGCCAGCCGAGGTCCGGGCGGAACCACGCCGGGTCGAGCAGGATCAGGCAGGCGAGCGACCCGACCGCCGCGCCGACCCAGTAGGTCCCGTTGATCGCCAGGTCGGCCCAGCCCCGCACCCGCCCGGGGATTAGCTCGTCGACCGCCGAGTTGATCGCCGAGTACTCGCCGCCGATCGCCGCTCCGGTGAGGAAGCGGAACACCGCGAAGCTCGCGAAATCCCAGGCGAACGCGGTCAACAGGGCCGAGATCAGGTAGAGACCCAGCGTCACCACGAACAGCTTCTTGCGGCCGAGCCGGTCGGTCAGATAGCCGAACACCAGCGCCCCGATGACAGCGCCGGCCAGGTAGGCCGAGGTCAGTTGCGTGATCCGCTCGACCGAGAGGTGCAGCGTGTCGGGGCGCTCGAGCATCGGACTGACTGAGGCGATCAGCGTCACCTCCAGCCCGTCGATGATCCAGGTGACCCCCAGCGCGACGATCACCAGCCAGTGGAACCGGCTCCAGGGGAGTCGGTCCAGTCGCCCCGGGACGTCCGAGCGAAACGTCTGCGCATGTTCGACATTGATGGCCTCTTTCACGCGTAATCTCCCCTGGACCCGATGAATCCAAGACAGGCCGTCCTGTTGCGTCCATCTCGCTCCTCGTATGTCCACGAATGCAAGAAACATTCCGCGCCCGCCAGCGGCGATCGCAGATTCTCCGGCGATTCGCCCAGTTGGCGCGCGGATTGCGGTAGGGAGGGTGCGGGAGGACTAATCATGAAGACCGCTGGTCAGATCCTGGTGACGCTTTCTGACGAACTGCTCGAGAACCTACGGGCCCAGGCCCGCGAGTTGAACGTGCCGCTGAGGTGGCTGGTGGCCGGGCTGGTGTGCGACACCTTCGACCCGGTCGAGCCGCCGAATCGCCAGGACGCGCAATGCTCCGCCCGGCATGTTGCCTGAGCCAGGCCATTTCCTGGTTCCAACCGTGGAGCGCCGGCCGGCCGGCCACACATGGTTAGGCCGGCTCCCTGCATCGAACACACCCTGTGAGCCCGACCGATGAAACAACCGAATGTCGCCGTGTATGGCTCGCGCCAGTGTCCCGATACCACCCGCGCGCTTGCGTGGCTCGACGGGAATCAGGTGCCGTACGAGTTCAAGGACCTCGATGAATCGCCCGAGCTCGAAGGGTACGTCGCCGAGTTGAACAACGGCAAGCGCGAGATCCCGACAATCCAGATCGACAACGAGATCCTGATCAACCCCTCGGAGAAGGAGCTGCGAGGGGCCATCCAGCAGGCCGCCGCCGAACGGTCCTGATCGCTTGCTCTGATGCCCGGCGCCTCGACTCCATCCAGGCCAACGCGCGCGAGGCCGGCGCCTTCCCGATCAGGAGGTCGCCGGCCTCGTCGCTTTCCGGACGCGGACACCTCCGGCCGTCGAGGAGGACGACCGTCCGATTGAATGCCGAACCGGCCGGCTGTATAACGAACAAACGTGGGCTTGCGACATGGGAACAGTCGCGCCCATCGACGAGAGACGACGTTGCTGGTTCAATCCATCGGCCAGTACCGCTGGACGAGACCGTTATCCAGGCCGACGCCGGCGCCGGCGCCCGCCTGATTGATCAACCCCGCCCCCGGTCTCACCTCACGGAGAGCCCGCATGCCCCTGGAAGCGATCGGTCCGATGATGCGACGGGCGCTCGACAAGGGATACGCTGTCGGCTACTTCGAGAGCTGGAACCTCGAGTCGCTCCAGGGCGTCGTCGACGCGGCCGAGGAGGCCCGGGCGCCAGTTATTCTGGGGTTCAACGGCGACTTCCTGAGCCGCCCGACCCGACAGGCGGTCGAGCGGCTGTCGTGGTACGCCGCGCTGGGACGCGCCGCGGCCGAGTCGGCCTCGGTGCCGTGCGGCCTGATCTTCAACGAGTGCCCGCGCGACGAGTGGGTCCGCGCCGCGATCGACGGTGGCTTCAACCTTGTCATGCCGGCCGATCCCGAGGCGCCCGCCGACGAGTACACCGCCCGGGTCGTCGCGCTCGCGCGGCTGGCCCATGAGCAGGGCGTCGCGATCGAGGCCGAACTGGGCGAGCTCCCCTGCGGCGCCGGGGGCGGCATGCCGCACGGCGGTTCGGCGACCGATCCCGACGACGCCTCGGCGTTCGTCGCGGCCACGGGCGTCGACCTGCTGGCCGTCAGCGTGGGGAACGTCCACATCCTGACGACCGGCCGGGCCGGGCTCGACCTCGACCGGCTCGCCGCGATCCGACGGAAGGTCGACATCCCGCTCGTCCTGCACGGCGGCACCGGCATCGACGACGATTCCCTGCGACGGGCCGTCGCGCTGGGTATCGCCAAGGTCAACTACGGGACGTATCTCAAGCGCAGGTATCTGGACGCAGTCCGCGAGGCGCTCGGCGTCGTGTGCGCCGACCCGCACCGGCTGCTCGGCATCGGCGGGCCCGAGGACATCCTGGTCGCGGGCCGGCGCGCCGTGCGCGAGGCCGTTCTCGAACGTATGGGGCTGCTTGGCTGTTGCGGCCAGGCCGTATAATCGGCGGCCGGCCGGATGGCCCCGGGGTTGTTCTGGTGGGGTCCGGCGAGTCGGCGAGGGAGCATCGATGGACGTGGTGATGCGGATGCCGGACGTGGCGACCGTGGACGATACGGTCAAGCTGGTGCGCTGGCTCGTCGATGTCGGCCGTCCTGTCCGACGCGGCGACGCGCTCGTCGAGGTCGAGACCGACAAGGCCATCCTGACGATCGAGTCGGCGATCACGGGCACGCTGCGCGCGACGTCGGCCGCTGCGGGCGACGAGGTCGCCACCGGGCAGGAGATCGCGACGTTCGACGTCGACGAGGCGATCGTCGCCGGCATGGCCGCGACGGCTGTCCGTGCCGCCGCGGTGAAAAACGACGAGCTCAGCGAGCCGATCTCGGGCGCGGCCGGGGTCGTCGCGGGCGATGTCCGGCTGTCGGTCGCGCACCGGCCGTTGGATCGTGAGCGCGCCACCACCGAGGGCGGTCGGCGCTCGTTCTTCGCCCGCAACCGCGAGGCGCGGGAGCGCGGCGATCATGCGTCGGCAGCCGAGCCTCGCGCGGTCGAACCGTCATCCTACGACCCGGGCTTCCTGCTGGACCTCTACCGCCGGATGGTCCTGATCCGCGAGTTCGAGGACGGGGTAAAATTCCTGTTCCTCGAGGGCACGATGCCGGGCACGATCCACCAGTGCCAGGGGCAGGAGGCGACGGCCGTCGGCGTCTGCGCGGCGCTCGGGCCGGACGACTTCATCACATCGACCTTCCGCGGCCACGGTCATGCCCTGGCGCGCGGCCTGACGGTTGAGGAGCTGCTCTTCGAGCTTTTTGGCGCGACGTCGGGCTGCTGCCGCGGCAAGGGCGGCTCGATGCACGTCGGCAACATGGACCGGGGCATGGTGCCGGGCATCGCGATCGTGGGCGGGGGCATTCCGCTGGCCTCGGGCATGGCCCTGGCGTTCAAGCTGCGGAAGGAATCGCGGCTCGTCGCCTGCTTTTTCGGCGACGGAGCGGTCGCCGAGGGGGCCTTTCACGAGGGCATCAACCTGGCCGCCATCTGGGACCTGCCGGCCCTGTTCGTCTGCGAGAACAACCACTATGGCGCCTCGACGCGGGTCGACCGCGTGATGCGCAACCCCCGGATCGCCGAGCGCGCCGCGACCTACGGCATCCGGGGCGAGACAATCGACGGCAACGACGTGCTGGCCGTCTACGAGGCCGCTCGATCGGCCGTCGAGGAGTGCCGGAGCGGACGCGGTCCCGTGCTGCTCGAGCTGCTCACGTACCGGCGCACGGGCCACTCGCGCCGCGACGCCTGCAACTACCAGCCGAAGGGAGAGCGCGAGGAGTGGTTCCGGCGGGACCCGATCGACCGGCTGGCGAAAGTGCTCGTCGATCGCGGTCTGACCGACCAGGCGGGCCTCGACCACATCCGCGCCGAGGTCCAGGCGGAGTTCCAGGCCGCAGTTGATCTGGCCCGACGCCAGCCGATGCCGACCCTGGACGACCTGACGACCGACGTCCTGGCTTGATGCCGAGTGCGAGGAGACGAGACGCTTCACGATGGATCATAACCCCTATGACGTCGCGACGAAGGAACTGGTCTGGAACGAGCCATCCTGCTTGATGGAGCGGCTGCGGATTGACCCGACCTGGCCGGTCGATGTGATCGAAGCCGGGATCACGACTCTGACGGCCGCGGCCGATAAGGTCTTGCGGGTCCGGGGACCGAGTCCGTTCCTGGTCAACATCGAATTTCAGGCTGGGCACGTGACGGACCTCGTCAGGACCCTCTGGTACCGGCAGGTCGCCCTCGACTATCAGCACGATTTGCCGGTGCTTACCGTGCTGATCCTGCTGAGCAAGGAGGCCAATTCCCCCAGCCTCAACGGCGTCTACGATCGTCAGGTACCGGACGGCCGGCCGACGAATCGGTATCGTTACGAGGTGGTACGCCTGTGGCAGGAGGATCCGGAATTCTACCTCGACGGCAGCATCGCCCTGGTCCCGCTTGCGCCGTTGACCGCGATCGCCGAATCGGATCTTCCCGGGGTGGTCCGCCGAATGCGCGATCGGATCGACCGGGAAGCTCCATTGCGTGCCGATAAGCTTTGGGTCGCGAGCTACCTGCTGGCGGGTCTCCGTTTATCGGACGAGCATGTCGAGAGGCTCTTTGAAGGGGTGCGTAACATGAGGGAATCGACGACCTACCAGAAAATCCTGCGAGAGGGCCGCGAGGAGGGCCGTGACGAGGGGCGCATTATCGAGGCCCGTCGCTTCCTGATGCTCCTGGCGACCGAGCGATTCGGCGAGCCCGATGAGGCATCCGCCGCCGCGCTGGAGGGCATTCAGGACGTCGGGCGTCTTGAGGCCCTGGGCATGAGGATGATCAAGGACACCACAATCGGATCGTGGAGTGACCTCCTGCGATGAAGCAACAAGCACCGAGCAGGAGGGCCGAGGCAGCCCCAGGTCAGGTCATGAGACGCCTCAGCATCGCCGAATCGCTGCGCGAGGGGAT
This sequence comes from Planctomycetota bacterium, assembly GCA_021818605.1. Taxonomy (GTDB): domain Bacteria; phylum Planctomycetota; class Planctomycetia; order Isosphaerales; family Isosphaeraceae; genus JAKAUH01. The sequence goes on along the minus strand of JAKAUH010000616.1, from coordinate 14,136 downwards.
CGCCGAGGAGATGCGGCGCGACTCTTCGGTCTTCTGCATGGGCGAGGACATCGCCGTGCCAGGCGGCTGGGGCGGCGCGTTCACCGTGACCCTCGGCCTCGAGGAAGAATTCCCCGACCGGATGCTGGACACGCCGATCGCCGAGCTCGGCTTCTTCGGCGCGGCCGTCGGTGCGGCCATGATGGGGATGCGGCCCATCGTGGATGTCCAGTACAGCGACTTCCTGTTCCTTGCCATGGACCAGATCGTCAACAACGCCGCCAAGATGCGGTACATGTCGGGCGGCACGATCAAGGTCCCGATGGTGATGCGCGCGCCCGTCGGCGCCACGGGCCGGGGCTCGCAGCACGCCCAGAACATGGAGCGCTACTTCGTCGGCGTGCCGGGGATCAAGGTGGTTGCCGTCTCCGACGCCTACGACGCCAAGGGAATCCTCAGGTCAGCCGTGCGCGATGATAATCCCGTGCTGATCTTCGAGCACAAGCTGCTCTATGGCTCGAAGGGCGCGCGCACGGAGCCCGGCGCCGTCGACGCCACCAGCGACGTCCCCGACGGCGATTACACCGTACCCCTCGATCGTGCCGTTGTCCGCCGGCCGGGCCGTGACGTGACCATCCTGGCCTGGCTGCTGATGGCCCACTTCGCCCGCCAGGCGGCCGACCGAGTGGCCGCGGAAGGCATCGACGCCGAGGTCATCGACGTCCGCAGCCTCTCGCCCATCGACCACGCCACGATCGGCCATTCGGTGCGAAAGACGGGTCGGGTCGTGATCGTTGAGGAAGGCCCGATCACCGGCGGCGTCGGCGCCGAGATCGCCGCGGCGATCACCGAACGATTCGGCGACAGCCTGCTCGCGCCGGTTGTCCGCGTGGCGTCGGCCGATGTCCCAGTGCCGTTCTCGCCCGTGCTCGAGGACGCGTATCGACCCGACGCCGCGCGGATCGTCGCGGCCGTTCGGGACCTCGTCCGCGATTGAGCCCCACCGACCCTGAAACGACGGAGGTCCGCCCGATGACCGGACGAGCTGGCATAGCGGCCGTGATCGGGATCCTGGCCATCGCGGGCCTCGCGGCGCGGGGCGACGAGCCGAAGCCGGCCGGCGTGGCCTATCGCCTCTCCGTGGACCGCGGCCATCCGTGGCGGCCGCCGTTCGGCGTCGATCGGGTCGGGACTCGCCCCTCCGCACTCATCGTTGCAACAGGACGGCCCGAGAGCGACGGGCCGAGCCTCGTCCTGCTGAGCCGGGGCAAGGAGATCGGTCGTTCGTCGGTTTCAATCCCGGCAAAGCCCCCCCACTCCACCCGATTGCCGATCGCCGACGAGGCCGACGAAATCGTGCTGCGGGCGAGGTCAACGACCGGCTCCCTCGTCGAGCTGGCCCGGACGCGGGTCGTCCGCCCTGCCTTCGAGATTGACGCCGTTGCGGAGGCGTTCCCGATCGTCAACCCGGTGGACCTGGGCGCGATCCTCGTGCCGTCCGACCGGCTGCTGCTCGGACCCGGCCAGTCCGCGGCGCTGACCGCTGCGGCCATGAGTTGGGATGGCGACCGCCTGGGGGTGAAGTTGTCGGCCTGGTTCGGCTCGCGGCCCGATCGGAAGGCCACCGCGAAAATGGACCTGCCTGCCGGCCAGGCACGGAAGGAGTCCATCAAGCTCCCCGAGCCTCCGACGGCTGCTGATCGCGACACGCTCACAGTCGTGCTCGAGGACTCCGACGGCCGCGTCTTCTGGAAGAAGTCGATCCCGGTGATGCTCGTGAACCGGCCGCCGGTCCGTCCACGCTTCGGCGCCACGCGGGAGAGACTCCGCTACGACCCGCCGATCTCGGTCCGCGATCCAAAATCGGGTGCCTATTCGACGATGCCTTATGACGGTGCCTGGCCGGCCGAACTCGACGATGTTGTGGTGACGCTGCCCGGCGGCGGACGATTCGTCTTCTGGCGCGGGTCGAGCTACATTCCCTTCTGGGCCGGCCGGAATAACACGGGTGCCTGCTACGAGTGGGCCGAGATCATCTCGCAGCCGGCGGGCGCTGTTGATTGCGTCGAGCCCCTGATGGACAAGGAGCTGCGCTACAGTCGCGTCGCGATCGTCGAATCCACCGAGGCCCGGGTGCACGTGCGCTGGACGTACCAGTCGACCGACCTGAAATACAGGGTCTGGGGCGACTCGGTGGCCGAGGACTATTACTTCTACCCCGATGGCTTCGGCACGAGGGTCGTGAATCTGCTGGCCGATCCGGCCAACAACTACGAGCTGAGCGAGTTCATCATTCTGACACCGCCCGGCGCCTACCCGTTCGCCGTGCTACCGGACAACCCGGTCGACGCGCTGTTCCTCGACGGCCGCAAGCACGCTTTCCGGTTCCCGAACCCGGTCGGCGGCGGTGCCTCAAAGGTCGACACCGGCGGCAACCCGGCCGTTTACCGGCTGAGGATGCACCGGCTGGACGAGCCGTCCGCAATCTACTTCAACCCGGGCGAGACGACGCTGCCGCCGGTGGTCTTCGGGCCGTTCTTCGACCGGGGCGAGATGGCCACGCCGTGTTACTGGGGGAGCCACTGGCCGCTCGCACGCGGCAACGCGACGGGCAACGCGATCGACGACCGGATGGGGCTGACCCCCTGCCACAACAGCGTGATGAGCTGGGCCGGCACGCGGCCTCGCCCCTTGCGGACTGGCGAGCGCGCGACCCTGGATACACTCGGTCGCTCGCGGCCGATGGTCGAGCGGACCTGGGCCTGGCTGATTGGGATGACCAATGAGCCCGACGCCCGCCTCGTCGCTCGGGCAAGGAGCTTCGCCGCGCCGCCGTCGCTGGAGCTGAAAGGCGCCCGGCTCGGCTATGGGGGCTACGTCCCCGAGCGCCGGGCGATCCGCCTGATCGCCGAGGTGCCCGAGATCGCCATCACGATCAAGGCCTCGCAGGAATCTCCCTGCGTCAACCCGGTCTTCGAGATCGACGAGCTGGAGAGTCAGGGACGCCCTCGACTCGTGCTCGCCGGCCAATCGCTTGACCCGTCGCATTACGCGTGGGATGGCCGGACCCTCTGGCTCGACGCGACGATCACCGCGCCGACCGAGCTGCGCCTGGCCGCCAGGGAGCCTAGCGCGCCGCCCGCAGGAAGAACACCGCGGTGATCACGAAGTTGAAGACCGTGATCGCCAGGCGGAGCGCCCTGGCTGGCAGCCGGCGGGCGAAGGTTGCGCCGAGGTATCCGCCCACCACGGCGCCGACAAGGACAGCCCCGGCCTGTGACCACCAGACCCTCCCGGCCATGACAAACAGAATCACGGCGATGGCATTGGTGAGTCCGACCACCAGCACCTTCGTCGCATTCATCGCCCGGATGTCGGACACGCCGAACAGGCCCCAGACCGCCATTGTCATCACGCCGACCGCCCCGCCGAAATAGCCCGTGTAGACTCCCAGCAGGAACTGGCAGACGAGCATGGTGTTCCGGCCGATGTGGACCACTCGCCGAAGCGCCGCCCCGGCCTGGTTGCCGAAGGCGAACGTCAGCGCCCCGATCAGCAGGAGCCAGGGGACGATCGCATCGAACGCCTTTGCCGGTGTGTGGAGCAGCAGCACCGCCCCGGCGATTCCGCCGGCCAGACTGACGACGATCAACGTGCGCAGCGACAGGATTCCCAGCGGCGTGAAGTCGCGGCGATAGGCCACCGCACTGGCGAGGCTGCCCGGAAACAGGGCGACGGTGCTCGAGGCATTCGCCTCGACCGATGGCACCCCGACCGCCACCAGGGCGGGCAGCGTGACGAACGAGCCGCCCCCGGCCACCGCGTTCATGGCACCCGCCAGCAGGCCCGCGCCGAGCAGCAGGGAATTTTCTGTCGTACCCAGGGTCGTCTCCTTGGAAGCTCTGACCTACCGAGACTCTGCGGGAGGGCGCCTCCCGGTGAGCCGGGAGAGGCGAGGGCCGTCGCACGATCCCGGCTCGGCCAAAGCCTCGCCCTCCCGGAGCGATATTCTCTCAACGACTCAGCCGATAGATCCCCAGGTGCTCCATCGCGTCGAGGATCCAGGGGTGGCTCCAGGGGTTGCGGATGGCATAGCCGACCGAGATGGCCGAGATCGCCAGCGCCACCAGCGCCAGTCGGCGGGCACGCCCGCGGGCCTGGCCGGCCTCAACGCCGGACGGCAAGAGCAGCAACCAGAACGGAATCAGCCACATGATCCATCGCAGCCCCTGCGCCGAGCCGCCGTAGTTCCGCGCCTTGGGCGTGTAGGCATAAAACGCCAGCACCACCACCGTCAGCACGGCCGTCATCCACGCCACGGCCGACATCGGCCGGGCCGAGCGCCGCAGGACCGGCAGACCCGCGACCAGGGCGAGCAACGCCAGCAGCGCCGGGATGACCGCGAGCGCCCAGACATACCGGTGCAGCCGGCCGCCTGTCAGCCAGGCTGAGGGGTCATACAGGAAATAACCGCCCAGGCCCGCGACGACCAGGAACGTCAGGATCGACAGAGCCGTCAGCCACCGCCCGCCCGACAGCAGCTTCATGCCGCCCCAGACCGACAGCAGGTAGATCGGCGTCAGCGAGAAGATCCCGTGGTGGCCGAACGTCATGTGCCAGAGATACACCCAGTACGGCTCGGGCGTCTTGTTGAACGCGTCGAGCTCCAGCGGCGTCTGCCAGATGCTCCCTTCCCACAGATAGGCGTCGGAGCCAAACGACTCATACGGCAGGAAGAACTGGCCGAATTCGAGGTACTGCGCCCCGACGAACGCCGCCAGCGGGATCGCCAGTCCGGGTACGAAGAAGAGCAGCGTTCGTTTCGGGTGGCGCACCAGCAGCATGGCGCCCAGAAGCGCCGGGAACGCCAGCGCGGGCAGCTCGGTCGACGCCGCGAACCCCGCGAAGAAACCGGCCGCTGCGAACCGCCAGCCGCGGTCGAGCCCCTCGTCCCAGATCCGCAAGAACTGGTCGAGCGCGAAGAACGCCGCAAACGCGCCGATGGTGTGGTTGTTCAGGGTCTGAGTGTAGGGCAGAAGATACGTGGCGAACGCCGCCGCGAACAGCGAGAACAGCCATGCCCAGTCGTTGCGCGCATACCGGTCGAGCACTCGGGCGAAGTAGACCAGGAACAGCCCGAACGGGATCACGTTGATCAGGAGCAGGGTCGGCTTGAAGTAAAAGATGTACGCCGGCCACTTCACCGGGTCCTTCGGGCGTTCGAGCACCGGCTTGAACCGGCCGGGGTGGTCGGGATCGGGCTTCTGTGTCCAGCGCTCGGCGCGTTCCTGCAAGACCACGCGATCGAGCGGCACGCCCGTGATCCGTCGGGCCGGATAGAGCATCCCGGCGATCAGGGTCGAGATCAGGGCGGGCTTGCTCGAGTAATAGTGCCGGCCGTCGGGCTGGCCCTCGGCCGGCGCGGTCTCGCCGGCCTTGCTCTCCGCCTGTGCGGTCTCGCCGGTCTTGCTCTCCGCCTGCGCGGTCTCGACGGCCTTGCTCTCGACCTGAGCGGTTTCACCGGCCTTGCGCGGCGGCCACTGGATCTTGTCCTGGGTGTCGCCCTGCCAGGGGCACTCGTCGATCGCGTAAGTGCCGCGCTCGAGGAGGCTCCAGACGGTGCACCATCGCGAGATATCATTGGCCGTCATGAAGGCCGGCTGGCGCAGGGTGTGCCCGGCGGCGATGAAGACGGCGCCGGTGATGATCAGGGCCGCGGCAAACCGCCGCGCGTCGTGCCGGGGCGGGATCAGTTCGTCCACGAAGGTCATCTCGGTTCCTCGGCGGGATCGGCATGTTCGACGCGCGCGGTGGAAGCCTCGCCTTCCTGCCGCGCCGGGATTCGGTCGACGACGCTATAGGTATCCTCGGGCCGGATGTTGTACGCCGTGACCAGCTCGGCCAGGATGCCCAGGCTCAGAAGCTGGATGCCGATGCTCAGAAACGCGCCCGAGTAAAACAGCAGCGGGCGGTCGCCGATCGGCTTGTGGTCCGGGTCGAGCCAGACGATCGCCAGGTACAGCATTCCCAGCCCGCCGATCGCTGTCATCGTCAGGCCGAATCCGCCCAGCACGTGCAGCGGGCGCTGGCTGAACCTCGTGAGGAAGCGGACCGTCAACAGGTCGAGGAACCCCTTGACCATCCGCGTCACGCCATACTTCGACCGCCCATGCTGGCGGGCCCGGTGCCGGACGACGACCTCGCCGACACGAAAGCCTCGCGCGTGCGCCAGCACCGGGATGAACCGGTGCAGCTCGCCGTAGATGCCGACCTCGTCCAGCACCTCGCGGCGATAAAGCTTGAACCCGCAATTGTGGTCGTGTAGCCGGCAGCCCGTCATGGAGCTGACCATCGCGTTGAAGACGCGGCTCGGGTAAACCTTGTGCCACGGGTCGTACCGCACCTTCTTCCAGCCGCTGACGACATCGTAACCCCGGTCCATCTCGGCGAGGAACGACGGGATCTCCGCCGGGTCGTCCTGGAGGTCCCCGTCCATCGTGAAGACGAACTCGCCCCGCGCCGCCTGGAACCCGGCCATGAGTGCCGCGGCCTTGCCGAAGTTGCGGCGGAAGCGGATCGCGCCCACGCGCGAATCCTTGCGGCAGAGATCCTGGATCACCCGCCACGAATCATCGCGGCTGCCGTCGTCGATGAAGAGGAACTCGGCCGGTCCGTGCGCGCCGTCGGCAAACACCGAGGCGAGCTCAGCGTGCAAGGCGGGCAGGCTGTCGGCCTCGTCGTGGACCGGGATGACGATGGAGATTCGGGTCATTGCGGGGATAGTTTTCAGTTTTCAGTTTTCGGTTTTCAGTGTCTGGTGGTCGACGGCCGGCACCTGGGGCGAACCGGGTGCGGGCAGCGTCGGGCGGAGTGCGGGGACGAGGATGGCGGCGGCGACCAGCTCGGCGGCGACCCAGACGAGCCGGAGCGAGAGGGCGGCGACAACCGCTCGGTCGTGGCCCAGCGACGGGGACAGGACGGCCATCAACACGCCCTCGCGCACGCCCAGGCCGCCGGGCAGGACGGCCACCACAAAGCCGGCGAGTGTTGCCAGCGCCACGGCGGCGACGATCGCGCCGGCCAGGCCGGGCGGCAGCCCCTCGGCCGCGGTCCGGCCGCCGAGCGAGCGAATCACGGCAATCTGGCTGAGTCCCAGCAGGAGCCAGCCGAGCGACGACCAGCCCAGCCCGCGCGCCAGCAATCCGCCCGATAGCCGCGGCAGCGCCTCGGGGCCGACTCCCGGGATCGGCAGGCTGATCCAGCCCGCCAGCCGGGTGAAGACCGGCGGCGCGACCACCACCAGGAACGCCACGCCCAGTCCCAGCCCCGAGATCGCCGCCAGCCGGTAGAGCGGCAGCGAGATCGGTCCCCAGCCTCGAACCATGAAGGCAACCCGACCCGAGTAGCCCGCCAGGACGAACCCGGCCGCCGCCACGAGCCCGCCCGCGGCCATCATCACCAGCGTCTCGTAGAACGTGGCGATCGCCGCCGTCGCGCCCCTCGCGCCAAACGGAACCGACATCCCCGCCCGCATCACGACCACCATCGCCTTGCCCGGCACGTACTTGCCCAGGTGGCTCACCAGGTAGGCACGCAGCGCCGGGGCCGTCGCGATCGGGGTTGCGCTGTCATGCAGGATCCGCCAGTAGAACATCCCGCACGCCGACAGACCCGCCAGGTACAAAACGCCCGAGGCCGCCAGCCAGATCGGCTCGAGCTGGATGGTCACCCGATGCTTCGCCAGGTCGTCCCAGGTGCGCAGCACGTGCCGCCCGACCGCCCACAACACGGCAATCGCCACGATCGCCTTCACGGCCGCGATCGTCGTGCGTTTCCACAGCGGCCGGGCCATGCGGCGAGTCTCCGGTTCAGCCTCGCGGTGAGTCGGGTCGGGTCGGATCGGAACGGGGTGGGCACATCCAGCGACGGGCCGACCGGGCCGCGTTCGCAAAGGCAGCCTCGGGAAACCTCGCCGTCGCAACGGGATGCGATGCGGTCCCAGGGTAACGCCCGCCCCGGGGCCAGGCAAGGGCCGGGCTTGGGCACCCGTTTTCTCCATTTGGCCCTTTGACGCCTGTCGTTGACCCCCGGGCCGGGCGGGATTACTATCCGGCATGAAGTAGGTCAGGCTCTCAGCCTGACGGTTTGCCCCGGAGTCAGGCTGAGAGCCTGACCTACTTGAAAACCTTCCTCGGGTAGCCGGTCCCGACTGATAGGGGCGAGCGAGATGGCCACGACATCCGGCCTGCGGCAGAGCTTCCCGACGCTGCGCCTCCTCGCCGCGCCGTTCCGATGGTTGTTCGGCAGCCGGCGGCGGATGATTATGATAGCGTTGGCCGTCCTGCTGGGCCTGCTGGCGACGCCGTTCATCTGGTGGAACGTTCAGCTCGCGGGATTGCCCGACATCGGTGACCCGTTCGACGTGGCCGAGTTCCGGGCGATGACGATCCCGGACGAGCGCAATGCTTATGTCCTCTACCGACGCGCGGCGGAGCGGTTCCGCCCGGTGCGCGTCTCAAACGGATCCGGCGGCTCGCAGGTCAACGTGAATGCCCGGTGGTCCGAGGCGACTCCCCTCTTGCGGAAATACGCCGAGGACAACCGCGAGGCGCTCGAGCTTTTCCGCCAGGGTTCCGAACGGCCCGACGCGCTCGAGCCACCGCGGGCCTCGAACCCGGACCCGGATGCGAAGCTGATCGAGGCGATGAAATGGCTTCAGCGGCTGTCGCTCCTCGAGGCATCGCGGCTGGAGGACCAGGGCGACATGGCCGGCGCCTGGACCTGGTACTGTGCGGCGCTGCGCGTGACACACCACACGGCACTGCGCGGATCAACACTAATGCGGTGGTATGCCGCCATGGCCGGCGTGCGGGTACGCGAGCGGGTGAAGCAATGGTCCGCGAATCGTCGAACCACGCCCGAGCTGATTCGCCGCGCACTTGACGAAGTCCTCGCGTGCGGTGCTCTGGTGCCGTCTGAATCTCATACTCTCAAGGCCGAGTATCTGGCCATGGAGAACTGGCTTGAGGGTCCGTTCGCCCCGGGCCGGCAAGGCATGATCGACGCCCTCAAGTCGTGGTTGAATTCGAGAACCTATCAGCTAAATTCGGACCAGATCCCCTCGATGGTCGACGCCTGGCGGAAATGGCGACGCGAGCCCGAGCGCGGCCGCCGCGTGCTGCGGCTGGCCGTGGCCAACTGGCTGGCGTACCTGGACCTCCCGCCCGATCGCCGTCCAGCTCCGGATCCTGAAATCATCGGCCGGTACGTCTTCTACGCCTTCGGATCCGAGGCGTCGGCGAAGGCCCGCGCCCTGTCTCCGGGGGCCCTGGACCGATGGCTCCAGAGCAGCCAGGACGCCCAGGCCATTCTTGACGGCTGGCGCCTCAACTGGATCCGCGCTCGCGAAAAGGCCAACCACCGCGCCATGGTGACCCTGCTCGCCACCGAACTCTACCGCCGCGACCACAAATCCGATCCACCCTCCGACGAGGCCCTCGTCGGCCCGTATCTGAAAGCGCTGCCCGACGACGGCCTGGGCGGTCTGCCGTGATCGGCGCGAACCACCGTGAAGGCGGTACAATCTGCCCATCATGACGACTCACAAGGACGACGACCCGCCGCCGCACCCCGCCGCGATCGACCCGCGGGCCCTGGAGGCCCAGTGCGAGTTCCGCGCGACCCGGCGCTCGGGCCCGGGCGGGCAGAACCGCAACAAGGTCGAGACCGCCGTGATCCTCACGCACCGGCCCACCGGCCTCCGCGGCGAGGCCTCGGAGCGCCGCACCCAGGGCGAGAACCGCCGCGCGGCGCTCGCGCGATTACGCATCGAGCTGGCGCTGGCGATCCGCCAGCCGGTGGACCTCGGTAACGAAACCAGCCCATTCGAGCCCAGCGCACTCTGGCGCTCGCGATGCCGGGGCGGGCGGATTTCGATCAACCCCGAGCACGACGACTTCCCGGCGCTCCTGGCCGAGGCACTCGATGTGCTGACCGCACTCAACGACGACCCACGTGCGGCATCGGTGTCGCTCGGTTGCTCGACGACGCAACTGACGAAGCTGATCGGGCTGGAGCCGCGGGCCCTGGCCCTGATCAATGCACGACGCCGGCAGGCCGGGCGGCACCCCCTCCATTGATCGACGCGGGCGGTGCGGGAGCGGGTTGGCTCCGGATGGGAGCCTCCCGCGACGCCCTCGCGAGATGGATGGGGTACGCCCCGACCGGCCGGCGCGTCTGTTCCGTGGGGTTTGTCCAGGGGATCCCGCGGGGCCGCCTGGGCCCGCCAGGCTTCAGCGCGTGAACTCGGCGCCGGAAGGGGTCGACATGGCCGTCAGTTCCTCGGCAGTCAGGTCCTCGAACGCGCGCCCGTCGCGTTCGAGGCCGGCCTGGAGCCGCAGGGCGATCTCGCGGAGTTCGGGCGAGTCGATCAGCGTCGCCAGTTCGGCAAGCTGCAAAGGATCGAGCTCGCCCAGGTCCAGACCCTGCCGGTCGAGCTCGAGCTCCATCCGCATCGCGGTCTCGCGCAGCTCGGCGTGGGTCTCGGCGGAACCGCCGAAGATCAGGCTCTGATCGCCGCGGGTCAGTCGGTTCTGGTCGTCGGCGTTGTCCAGGCCAAGACCGATGAGGGCGGCTCGGAGGCGGCGGGGTCTCGGGCTGGATGGCTGCGTCAGCGTCATCGCGCAGAGGGCCTTTCTCATGGAGGATGCCGGGGTGGACTGGCGGGCGGGCTGGCAGGCGCTGGTCCAGAGAACCGTACCGGCCGGCTCGCCACGCGATTGTCTTATCGGTTTCTCCCCCGACCTCGAACAGCACCCTTGCCGAGAATCGCCCGGGCCATCGAGCGGCGACCGGCAACGGTCTTACGATCCACCCAGGCATTCCTTCGCAACCGAGCGGGCCACGCGATAGGCCGCGCGGACCGTGATTCCGCGTGCCTCGATCTGCTCCTCGCTATAGAGCCGTCCCTCGCTGGTCGGCAACCCGGCCAGCGAGACGGTCAACGGCAGCAAGTCGAGGAACTGACGGTACTTCTGCTGCAGGTCATTGGGGTTCGGTTGATCGGCCACGACGACGGCTCCTCGATCCCACAGTGTCACTCGATCGGTTCATTTTCCGGGGCTCCGGCCCGGTCCGCGCGCCGGGCTCGATGGGACCTCGCCGATCCCCGCGCACCCGCCGCAACGGCGACGGGCGAGCCGACTCCGATTGCCGTCGGCCCCCCCATCGTCGACACTAGCGCGCCGCGCCTATTCGGAGCAAGGACTCATCCAGGGTTTCTAAAGACCGTCCTCCCGCCAACACAGACCAGCCGGCCGCTCACCCTCACGCCCCCGCCAGCGATCGAATCGGCCGCACTCCACTCCACTCCACTCCACTCCAAACCATTCCATCCCATTCCGCAAGAATCGTCTGTATTGGCTTTGACGGGATCGCGTCAGCGGGATACGATGTTTCCAGTCAACCCGTCACCGCCGTAGTGCGAAAAGTCAAGCCGGCGGGACGCAACCCGCAACAGGACGGAAATCCTCGAAGTCCCACCCTCCTCGACCGATCAACGCTGGCCAGGTGGATCGAACCGTCGACGTGGCGGTTCTCCCAGGGGGCATTTCAGGCTCCAGCCGGTGACTTTTCTCAGGCGAGGAAGAGCGGCGCGGGACTCGGATCCGTCCCCATTGTCGGCCCATGCCCGCTCGGTCCGCGATTCCAGCGGCCAGCCCGTCCGGCCGGATGGCTCTTTCTAGACGATCGCACTTGGAGGATTGATTGATTCGATGCATTGAAAAGGAGCCCAGGAACGGGTTCCTGTCCATGGATCTGAGCCCCGCCATGTTGAGGGCTCTTCATCACGCCCGGTACACCCAGCCCACCCCCATCCAGGCCGAGTTCATCCCCCGGGCTCTCGACGGTCTCGACGTGCTCGGCCAGGCCAAGACCGGCACCGGCAAAACCGCCGCGTTCGGCATCCCGATCATCGAGATGCTCGAGCCCCGCGGCCGCGGCCCCCAGGCCATCATCATGGCCCCCACCCGCGAACTGGTCCAGCAAATCGTCGTCGAGCTCCAGAAGCTCGCCGCCGGCCACCCCGTCGTGGTCTGCGGCTGCTTCGGCGGCGAGCCCATCGACCGCCAGATCCGTACCCTCCAGAAGGGCGTCGATATCGTCGTTGGCACGCCCGGCCGCGTGCTCGACCACATCCAGCGCCATACCCTGCACCTCGGCGACATCGTTCACGCCGTGCTCGACGAGGCCGATCGGATGCTGGACATCGGCTTCCGGCCCGATATCGAGCGGATCCTTCGCAAGCTGCCGGAGCCGCACCAGACCCTGTTGCTGTCGGCCACGATCAGCGCCGACGTCCGCAAGCTGGCCCAGCGCTACATGTTCAACCCCGTCGAGGTGAACCTGTCGCGCGACGAGCCCTCGGTCGAAACCATCCAGCAGTTCTGCATCTCGATTGAGGCCGACCGCAAGTTCGACCTGCTGGTGTACCTGCTCAAGCGCGACCGGCCGCGCCAGTGCATCATCTTCACCCGCACCAAGCGCGGTGCCGACCGCCTGGCCGACCGGTTGCAGCGCTCCGTCAAGGGCGTGGCCGCCATCCACGGCGACCTCCCTCAGTCCGCCCGCGATCGCGTGATGCGCGGGTTTCGCAGTCGCGAGATCACCGTCCTGGTCGCCACCGACGTCGTCGGCCGCGGCATCGACGTCGAGGGAATCAGCCACGTCGTCAACTACGACATCCCCGACGACGCCGAGAACTACGTTCACCGGATCGGCCGCACCGGCCGCATGGGCAAGGACGGCATCGCCTACCTGTTCGTCTGCCCCGATCAGGGCGAGCCGCTCACGGCCATCGAGAACCTCACCAACAAGATCGTCACCCCGCTGAAGGTCGACGGCTTCGAGCCCGCCCGCCGTCGAGTCCAGCACTCGGCCCGCGAGCTGTTCAATAACATTGCCGTTCCCCGCTCGCCGGCGCTGGCGGCCCGCTGACCGGTCGGCGAAAGTGGCAAGTGGCTCGCGAGAAGTGGCGAGTGGCGAGAATGGCCCGCACGCAAGGTCGGATGCGAGGTCATCTCGCTGGCAAGGGAAAAGGGAAAAAAGGGACTGGCTTCCGGCCGCGATGGCATCGGTCACCGCTTCCACCAGGGAGTGGCTGGGTGCCTGTCCCCTTTTTCCGCGCGACGCCTGAAGTCGGTCGGGCATTCCTGCCCGACTCTCCGGCTCCGTCGATTTCCGACCGACGGCTGAAGTCGGTCGGGCATTCCTGCCCGACGCCCCGGCCTCACCGACCTGGAGAGCCCGATTCCGTGGAGGGGGCTCCAACACCGGTGCACCCCACGCCGCCCCGGCCGTCGCAAACCGCCAATCGGCCCCTACCTCAATCCTCCGTCCTCCTTCCGCTCCGCGACCACGATCCACCCAGCCGTTCGAACAGCTCGCGAGCATCCCGGCTGAGGCGGAGCACCTCGGGGTCGTCCCGCGCCTCGACCTTCCCCGACGTCTCGGGCGCATCGCGATAGAGAACCCCATCGCACCTTGCGGCGATCCGCGCCGCCCGTTCACCGAGGTCATCCGACCCGGTGCAATCGCTGACGCCCGCCCCGGCCTCGTCGGGCGTCAACGCCCCCGGCGGCCGGCCAATGCCCAGCTCGAGGTAGCGCACCAACGCCGCGCTGATCGCCACCGCGAGCCCGGAACCCTCCGACCCCGCCGGCGCACCCGAACGAGAATGATGGGCCAGCTCGCGCGCGAACGCCGCGGCATGCCGACGCGACGCAACCGGCCCGACCAGCCGGCCGGCCCGCCGCGCCCGCCGGCGCGCCCAGAAAAGTGCCCCGGCCGACCCGACGAGCAGGACCCCCGCGCCGATGCCCAGGATCCATCGTCGCCTGGCCGAGCGCGCGGCCGCCGTCTCGACCCGGGGGTTCAGATCCGGGATCGCCGAGGGGTCGAACGTCGGCACGGCCACGACCTTGACGGGCACGCTCGGCGTCATCCGGGTCACGTAATGCTCGCTCAACGGGTCGAACGCGGCGATTGCCACCGGCGGGAGCACGGCCTCGCCCGGCCGGATCGGCCGCATCCGGTAGACAAAAGTCCGCGAGGGGGGCTCGCGCATGGCGTCCGTGCGATCGGGCAGGATCCGCAGGT